>JAUZPT010000177.1 GCA_030705745.1 Bacillota bacterium
GGTTTGAACCACAATTCCTCCTGCCATTAAAATACCATAATAACAGATAACTGCTTGTGGGGTATTAGGCAGCATGATAGCAACCCTATCATCCTTTGTGATTCCAATTTCCTGCAAATAGCCGGCAAACTTGACGGTTTGATTCAGCAATTGCTTATAAGTAATTTCTTTGCCCAAAAAATGAATGGCTACCTTATTCGGAAACTCTGAAGCTGCTTTTTCCAAATAATGCTGAACAGGTTCGGGAGCATACTCCAAAGTTGGTGGAATTTCTTCAGGATAATGGGTCAACCATGGTTTAATATCATTCATGCAAACCCTCCTTTTTATTAAATTATTTTAAAAATTCAAATTACTTTTCTTTATTATAATATAATGACATTCCTAAAACAATTAGAATCACTTCCGAACGAAACCCTATACCAGGACAAGCAAAAATCACCACCTCCATGTAGGGAGATAGTGATTTCGACAATTTTTTATGAAGCAAAAAATAACATATACACGAGTCCGATCAGCATAAACAGACTGCACAAAACGAGAAGAATCTTCGCCAGCTTTTCCACTAATTGCTCTCCCCTTCTAAATTCCTGCTCATATAACGTACTACAATACGATGGAGATAACCATAACAACAATGTAAAGGGCAGCTGGATGAATAAACTCATTTCTCCAAAATTGATCCATTTCCGATTCTCTATGGACTTTATTTCAACTCAACTACCGTAACCCCAGTTCCGCCTTCACCTGCATCTCCTAAGCGGATCTTTTTTACGAAGCGATGATTTTTCAAATATTCCTGAACTCCCTGTCTCAATGCGCCTGTGCCTTTGCCGTGGATAATCGAAACCCTTGGATACCCAGCCAAAAGGGCATCGTCAATATATTTTTCCACTCTCATTAACGCAGATTCAAATCGTTCGCCCCGTAAATCAAGTTCGAGATTCACGTGAAAATCTTTACCCTTTACTGTCGTAATTGGCTTAACTTCTTTTTGCTTAGGTGTGTTAATAAATTCCAAGTCCTTTTCAGAAACCTTCATCTTCAAAATTCCAATTTGGACGTGCCACTCGGAGGCCGAAGCTTTGTCAATAATCATGCCTTTCTGGCCGAATGTAAGGACTTTCACTTCATCTCCAGGCTTGTACGAGTGCTTTTGGTTTTTCTTCTCAACTTGTTTTTGCGTTTTTTTCAATACAGGTGCCGCTTCTTCCAGAAGTCGCTTTGCCTCAATTAGTTCATGCTCCTTCACATCCGCCTGTTTTTCGATGCGCATTCTACGGAGGTCATGAATAATTTTCTCTGCTTCTTCTTTTGCTTGCTCAACAATCGCTCCAGCCTTTGCCGCCGCTTTTTCATAAAGAGCGTCCTTATGCTCATAGAAATCGATCATTTGCTTTTGGATGTCCTGATGGAGCTTTTCCGCTTGCTTTAAATAATCGAGAGCTTCTTCCTGTTCCAATTCTGCAAGGCGCTTGCTTTCTTCAAGTGAAGCGATCATCTTGTCGATTTGATTGCTGTCTTCGCTCACATGGGACCGAGCCATCTCAATGACCTGTGCATTTAATCCGAGCCTTTTTGAAATCTCGAAGGCATTACTTCGTCCTGGTACACCCAATAAAAGCTTATAGGTCGGGCTCAATGATTCAATATCAAATTCCACGCTGGCATTCATGACGCCTTCCCGGTTATAGCCATATGCCTTAAGCTCAGGGTAATGAGTCGTAGCAATGACTCTGGCTCCGCGTTTATACACTTCGTCCAAAATGGAAATCGCAAGTGCTGCACCTTCCTGTGGGTCGGTTCCGGCACCAAGTTCGTCAAATAATACAAGGGTGTTGTAATCTGCTTGATTTAATATATCAACGATATTTACCATATGAGACGAAAACGTACTTAAGCTTTGTTCAATCGATTGTTCGTCGCCAATGTCTGCGTATACGGCTGAAAAAACAGCCATCTCCGACCCGTCAAGAGCAGGTATTTGCAAACCTGATTGCGCCATTAATGTACATAATCCGACTGTTTTTAAGGTCACAGTCTTGCCTCCGGTATTAGGACCCGTTATGACGATGGTTGTAAAGTCGTTGCCGAGCATTATATCGTTGGCGACGACGACATCGATAGGTATTAATGGATGCCTTGCTTTAAATAAGGAAATTCTTCCTTCGTTATTCATGATTGGCATAGATGCTTTAATCTGTTTTCCGTACCTGGCCTTTGCAAAAACAAAATCCAGATTGGCCAGAACTTCTGTGATAATCTTTAATTCACTTTCAAATTCGGCCACTTTTACTGTCAGTTCAGCTAAAATCCGTTCAACTTCAAGCTGTTCTTTTACACGGATATCCTGCACTTGATTGTTGAGTTGGACAATTGCCTGCGGCTCAATAAATAGCGTTTGACCTGATGCACTTTGATCATGGATAATACCGCCATAATGGCTTCTGTATTCCTGCTTAACGGGAATGACAAAGCGGTCGTTTCGAATTGTGATAATCGCGTCTGAAAGCATTTTCGAAGCGTTGGAAGATCGAATCATTCCCTCCAGTTTTTCACGAACTCTTGCTTGATTTGCCCTCAGCTGATTACGCAATGAACGCAAAAGGTCACTGGCACTGTCTAAAACCTCGCCGCTTTCATCAATGGCGTATCGAATGTCTTCCTCAAGGCTTACAAGGGGAATAATTCGGTCCGTTTGTTCCATTAAAACAGGCACTTCAAGATGGCCTTCGGCAAAATCTTGGATAAACCGCTTCATTTGGCGGCTCGCATGGATTGTGCTGGCGGTTTGTATCAATTCGGCAGGACTAAGAACACCGCCAATGGCAGCACGCTTAATTTGCGCACGAATATCATAAATCCCTGATAGCGGAACACTTCCTTTTAATCTAAAAACTGTAGCAGCTTCATCCGTTTCCTTTTGAAGTATAACCACTTCCTCAAAATCGGTGGAAGGAGCCAGCTGTATTATTTTTTCTTGGCCGAGGGCCGAGGAAGCATGTCCCAACAGCTGTTGTTTCACCTTTTCATATTCCAATACTTTTAACGCTTTTTGTTGCATGGAGTATATCCTCCTATCACTAGCTTAGTTAGTCCGTTCGTGGCGCATGTGCAAAAACGCCAACAATTCATTTTTCTCATACGCATTTAATACGGATGATCGTTTAATCCAGCCTTTTCTTGCGGCAGCTGTCCCAATCTCCATATGTGTGAGCATGTCTATTTTATGTGCATCTGTATTAATAACCACTTTTATTCCTGCATCCTGCGCTTTTCGTAAATGTTCGTGCGCAAGATCAAGGCGATTCGGATTCGCATTTAGCTCCAAAGCTGTATTTGTTTCTTTTGCGAGCTCGATCAGCATATCGATATCCACATCATATCCTTCACGCCTTCCAATCAATCTTCCTGTTGGATGGGCGATGATATCAACGTGTACGCTTTCTAGCGCCGTTTTTAATCTTTCCATAATCTTTTCTCGTGGCTGTGAAAATCCTGAGTGAATGGAAGCGATGACAATGTCCATGCCCTTAAGCAATTCATCGTCATAGTCAAGCGTCCCATCTGGAAGGATATCCATTTCCACCCCGGCTAAAATTGTGAAATTCTCGTATTTCTCATTTAATTTCTGTATTTCTTCTCGTTGTTTAAGCAATCGCTCAGGCGTCAGTCCATTGGCCACTTTCAGGAATTGCGAATGGTCGGTTATGGCCATATATTGATAGCCACGAGCCATGCATGCCTTCGCCATCTCTTCAATTGAATGGGCTCCATCGCTCCAAGTTGAGTGCATATGAAGGTCGCCTTTAATATCTTCCATGTAAATTAGCTTCTCATTGTCAGTGTACGCGTCTACTTCACTGCCATCCTCCCTTATTTCAGGAGGGAAAAATGGAAGACCGAAATGGTTATAGAATTCTTTCTCCGAAGAAAAGGTAAGTATTTCACCTGTTTCGCTGATTTCCACACCATATTCGCTGATTTTTTCACCACGTTCTTTTGCCAGCTGTCTCATTCGCACATTATGCTCCTTTGAACCAGTGAAGTGATGAAGGGCTGTTGCAAATTCTTCTGGCTGGACAAGCCGAAAATCGGCTGAAATATCATAATCAAAAGCGAACGTCAACGAAACCTTCGTATCGCCTGCTCCGATGATTTCCTTTATGTTTGGCAGGGCAAGGAGCTGCTCCCTTACCGCAGTAGGATTTTCTGTTGCGATAATAAAATCGAGATCTTTAACGGTTTCTCTCATCCTTCTCAAGCTTCCTGCCCTGGAAAAACGCGTAATGTTCGACATTGCCCCAATTTGCTTCTCCAATTTCTCTGCGATTGGCAGCATATAGGCAATGGGCAAGCGTTCTGGTCGTGTACCAGCATTTGAAATCGATTGTAAAATTTTCTCTTCCGTCTTTTTTCCAAAGCCGGCCAATGACTGAACCTGTCCGGCTTTGCATGCATCTTCCAGATCAGAAATATCTTCAATTCCCAATTCCTGATAAAGCTTTGAAATTTTTTTGCCTCCAAGTCCTGGGAGCTTCAATAGAGGAATGAGCCCTTTTGGAACTTCTTCCTTCAATTCATCAAGAACGGACGATCGGCCTTGCTGCAAAAATTCCTGAATTACAGCTGTTGTCCCTTTACCGATTCCGGAAATCCCCTTGAAATCGTCCATTTCCGATAAACTCCGCTGATCCATTTCCAATGCTGCAGCCGCTTTCCTGAAGGCACCGACTTTAAATGGGTTTTCACCTTTAAGTTCAAGATAAACCGAAATGGTCTCCAGCAAGTGGATGACATCCTTTTTATTGATTTCCAAATTGTCCATCCTCCTTAACGTTAGCATCTTCAAATATAGTAATTTCTTCGCATAGAAAAACTTCTCTTCCTCAGAGAAGTTATGCCTTTACATATTCGATCCACAGCTTTTTTATTTGCTCGGAGAGAACAGGCGTATGGTTTACGATGGTGTCAGCCATGGTCGAATGGTTCATCAACCCTTGAATTCCTGCAATAGGCATAAGTGCAGCTATGTATAGGATAATGAACAGGATAAAATACACTTCAATAAGTCCCAATGCTCCGCCCGCCACTATATTCAACTGCTTGATTATAGGCAGTTGTGCAACAAAGTCAAGCATCGACCCAACAATTTGCAGAAGAACTTTTACTGCGAAAAAAATGAGAACAAAAGCGATAGCCCTGTAAAATGCAGCTTCCATATTTGTACTATTTGTCAGTAGCTTTAAGGTCGAAATATTGCCGAAATTCGGATATGGAATCCAAAGTGCCAATTTAGGTGCTAGTTCAGCATAATAAAGCCTCGCTACCAAATAAGCGATAACAAATCCTGTCAAATGGATGAGCTGCAATATAAAACCCCTTTTAAGTCCGATGAAAAAACCCATAATAAGAATAACAATGATTGCTATATCTAGCATGACGATCAGTCCTTTTCACTCTTCGTTTCTTTTTCATTCCGTTCTATTTGTTCTTTAAATTTGATATAATCATTGACAGCATTAACTGCCGTCAAAACGGCCAGTTTGCTTATGTCGAGCGAAGGATTCTTAGAACTGATTTCGCGCATCTTATCGTCAACAAGTGTGGCGATCAGCTTAATGTGGCCAGGACTTTCTTCGCCAATAATGACAAATTGCTGTCCATATATATCTACAGTCGTTCTGTTTTTATTTCGGTTTGACAACGTTCATGCCTCCATTCAAAGAATCCTAATCTATATCATAACATGAACGCATATGCGCAGAAAAGTCAAACAGTTTTTTGTTTATGGATGATATTTCTCTTCAAAGCAAAATGAAAACAAGTATCTGTTATACTCGTTTAATAAGAATCAGAAAAATCTCGCAAACATGATGGCTGTCTTGCCATTTTTAAAGGAGAAGAGTCCTTATGGGAAATGTCGTTTTAGTCCGAACAATTGATAAACTAATGAAAATGAAAAAATACTATCAAACATACTTGCTTGATAAGCAACCGCCCGGAAGTTTGTTTTCAGCTAAAACACCCGCTTGCATGATAACAGCATATAAATCAGGAAAAGTGTTATTTCAAGGAAGCGGCGGCGAACAGGAAGCAAGCAAATGGGGGGAGTCCGATAAGGTAAATTCAACAAACACCTCCAATCGCACTAAAGCGTTATCTTCCGCATTGCCACCAAATATCAGAAAACTTTCCGTCATTGGTTCCGATGAAGTAGGCACAGGCGATTTTTTTGGTCCAATTACGGTAGTTGCCGCCTATGTAAAAAAAGAGCAGATTCCTTTATTGAAAGAACTAGGTGTCAGGGATTCAAAGGATTTAAACGATCAAAAAATCTGCGCCATTGCCAAACAAATTAAAGACATCATTCCATATAGCCTGCTGTCGCTTCATAACGAAAAATA
>JAUZPT010000178.1 GCA_030705745.1 Bacillota bacterium
AGCGCAGAGGAGGCTCCCCGGCACGCCCGCGGAAAGCGAAGCGCCTGGAGCGCAAATCAACAGACCTGTTGAAAAAACAATATATTAATAATATTATAAAAAATTAACGCGGTGAAGTGTTAAATAAATCGAATAAAATAAAAGGCTGTCGAAAGTTTTTCAACAGCCTGAGGATGGCTTCAATAGCCATCCTTTTCTTATACTGGCAGGCTCGCCATGATACTGTTGTAAACTTTGATAGCTAGGTAAACCACACCAAGAATAAGAAAGGACCATGATAAAACCTGAAAAAAAATCATCCCGATCAAACCCGAGGAGGATAAAGCTGAGCTAACTTTATAAACGAAATAAATAAAATAGATTAAGGCTGTCAAAATAAAGATTCCGCCTATGATGACAACATTTTGAAAGGATAATAATGATACGGCAGCACCTGCCATAAAAATCATGGGTCCTGTACGGACTTTCTTTAGGCTCTCCCCATCGGTCTCCATGGAAAAAAAGAGCAGGGATAATTCATTAATCGTATCAGCGACAATTTTTAAGGCGGCAAATACCATAAAAAATAGTACAACCAATAATGCTAAAAGAGAAAGCTTTACACCGCTCTCACTAAAAAAACCAAGCATCCCATCGTATACCCCTGTTTTTTTCAAGAATGCAAGTAAAGGTATTTCAACACCAATCGCAAGGGAAAGGCTAAATAACAAGATTGATAATAGTGGAAAATAGCTGGTCAAATATGTATTTTTCATTAAAATGGCTCCCTGTCTGTTCGTCTTCACATAGTATGGACGAATTTCAAGCCATGAACAAGCCATTTCGTTTCCTCTACCGTTTGTGGATATGCTTATTTTTTATTCAATGGGATGACAGCCATTGTACAACGTGAAATACAAACCATTTTTCCTTGTTCATCGGTAATCTTTATATCCCATACCATTGTTGTTCTGCCCTTGTGAAGAACTTCCGCTGTAGCTGTAACAATTCCCTCTTTTTTTGGACGGACGTGGTTTGCATTGATTTCAAGTCCCGCAACAGCTTCTGTTTGTTTATCGACTAGTTCGTAAGCACCAACGCTTGCGACTGTTTCCGCTAAAGCCACAGACGCCCCGCCATGAAGCAATCCAAACGGTTGGCGCGTTCGCTCATCCACAGGCATTGTAGCAACAACCTTGCCCTTTTCCAGCAGTGTTATTTCTATCCCAAGCGCTTCAATCAAAGTATTGCGAATCTCCATAAAAACTACCTCCCATTTAGCATGTAAAATGATGCCATTTTATTCATTATAATATGGGCAATACTAGTTTTGTCCACTAGGAACAAATGCGGACAGAAAAAGCGACCGGTTTTAAAAGCAAGTTTTCCAAACATGGAAAAAGGCAACTTCTGCTGCCTTTTTTCGGATGTTAATACGGAGCACCGTATCCTCCATAACCATATCCACCGTATCCCCCATATGCTGGATATCCATAGTATGGGTTTGGCCGATTTAATAGAGCGCTTCCTAATAAGCCACCCACAACCCCACCGAGAAACGGTCCTCCAAAACCATAACCTCCATAATACGGCCTTCTTCCAAAGCCAACTCCATAACCGCCATAATACGGTCTTCTTCCATAACCACCATAAAACGGTACTCTAAAATCTTGCATCCGCTTACCTCCTCCACATCTCTCTTACCTACACTATTGCATATGCGGATGGCACGAAATTGGAGTGGGCTTCAATCATATGAAAATGAAGACGTGACGGTCAGTCAGACAAGGTATGCAGCGGCGTTTTGTTCCGCATATTTTCAATTATTCCCCAATAGGCTCAAAGCGTTCGACTAAAAGTGCAAGCGTCCGTGCCATCACACCTGTTGCTCCTGAAGGGCCTAATTCATATTCCTTCGTAGTCGTAGCCGTCCCTGCAATATCAAGATGCACCCATGGGGTGCCCTCGGCAAATTCACCTATGAATGCACCCGCCATGATCGCATGCCCTTCACTTCCCGGTGAATTATTCAAGTCGGCGATCTTGCTGTTTCGGACTCTTTCCTTGTCTTTTTCGAATATAGGCAGTCTCCATATTGGCTCTCCAGCCTCAATTGCAGCTTCGAGAACCTGCTCAAACAATTCTTCATTGTTCGTCATCGCTCCGGTCGTATTCAACCCTAGAGCCGTAATGACACCCCCTGTCAATGTAGCCACGTCGACTAGGAATTGTGCACCATGGTGCTTTGCGTATGTAACCGCATCAGCCAATACAAGACGGCCCTCAGCATCTGTATTCAAAACTTCAATCGTTTTACCGCTATAAGAGGTAATGACATCATCTGGCTTGAAGGCACTACCGCTAATCATGTTATCTGTTGAAGGAATGACGGCCACGACATTTTGCTCAGGCTTCAACTCACCGATAATTTCCATTGCACCCAAAACTGCAGCAGCACCACCCATATCACTTTTCATACCGACAATTCCCGTTTTCGTTTTAATCGAGTACCCCCCGGTATCAAACGTAATTCCTTTTCCAACTAGACCTATAACATCTTTCCATTCTTCTTTCCCCTGATACTTTAAGACAATCATTTTAGGCGGTTCTGTTGATCCCTGATTGACGGCCAAAAACGCTCCCATCCCGAGCTTTTCAATATCTTCCTTATCCAAGATCTCCACTTCAAAATCGAATCTGGACCCAAGCTCCTTCGCATACTCAGCCATATCTGTTGCAGTAAGCATATTACCTGGTAAATTCACAAGCATTCTTGCTGAATTCGTACCTGCACCATATGCGTAGCCTACCGTCAAGGATGCCTGCAACTCCTCTGGCTCTGTAAAGTTGCTATACACACTTAAAGACTCTAAACGTTTTTCGGGTTCATTCGATTTTTGTTTGTAGCTTTCAAATTCATATGTTGCCATTGCGAACGATTCACTTATTGCATGCGCGGCATCAAGACTATCCATACCATTTGCAAGGAAAGAATCTAAAAGGATCGCAGTTTCCTCTATCTTATTCACTTTTAATTCTTTAAAAAGCTTGCCAAGCGCCTCACGCAACAAATCAAAAGTCAGTTCCTTTTCTTTACCTAAGCCAACAAACCAAATTCTTTTCGATCCGATTTTATTGAAGCTATGTATTTTGCTCACCGCTTTTAACTTTGCGGAAATATCTCCGCTTTTTACGAGCTCTGTTAACTGGCCATCAAATGCCTCATCAAGCGAGGACAATTCCCCTTCAAATTTCGTAGGTTTATCAAAAAGGCCTATTACAATTCCCTCATGCTTATTCCCCAATTCAAAATCACGTTTAACTTGAAACATCCCTACACCCCCATGATTATTTTTCTACATTATAACGAAAAATAAAAAATATTTCGACTTCCAAAGGAACTTTTAATAATTTTCTCCATTTAATGGTTGAGTAGTGATGATAGATTTTTGTTGTTACTTTTTTTAGTCCACGGGTATAATGGTAAGACCTTATCCTAATAAAAATGCATAACTTTTCTGTAAGTACAATAAATTCATTTATTCTTTAAGGTGGTTTCTCACATGATTGATTTTCTGAACAACTTTCCATTCTGGGCATCTATCACAGCCATTTTATTTGCCCAATTTATAAAAGTACCAATTCAATTTATCGCAACCAGTAAGCTTGATTGGTCATTGGTGACAAGTACAGGTGGCATGCCAAGCTCTCATTCTGCTGCCGTTACCGCCCTAACTACTGCTATCGCCCTGGAGACTGGACTAAATTCATCACTATTTGCCGTATCAGCCATTTTTGCGATCATTACAATGTTTGATGCAACGGGGGTTCGCCGGCAAGCGGGGGAGCAGGCCATCGTTCTGAATAAATTGGTTGCTGATTTTACTAAATTCATGGAAGAAGCAAAAGTATGGCAACAAAAGCCCGATCACGAAAAGAGAAAAGAATTAAAGGAATTATTGGGTCATAAACCAATTGAAGTATTATTCGGCGGATTGACAGGAATTGTGATCGCACTTGTTATGAATTATTTTTGGGTAAAATAAAAAACAGGCCAATTGGTCTGTTTTTTTATTTTATTAATTTTGTTCCGACCGAGTATACTGTTGCCGAAAGACCTGCAACGATTTAGTTTCATTCCAGGAAGTTAATTCTTTTTCACTGAGTTTCCCTTTTCCCATTTCAATCACATATACATCCAGGGTCTTTTTTCCCCATTGATCGTATACATCCTTAACTGTTTCGTAATATAAGTCAACTTTATTTCCTTTAATTGCCCCGCCTTTGTCTGCGACGACTCCATATCCGTAACCAGGGATAAAAAGCACCGTCCCGATTGGGAATACGTTCAAATCAGCGGCCACAGTTGAATACAAATCGCGTTTCACCTTTACACCGGAATATGTAATTCCGAAATCAGGGTGATTTCTATCTTTGCCAGTCGATTCGTAACCGGCAGTATACCCCGTCGCTGTGACCGTCCTTTTCGGATATTGCGACCAGTCTACAGCGTCCTCAAGCTTTGGAGCCGTCCCGGCTACCGCTTCAGTTGAAGAAATAAGTGGTTTAAACTCCGCTTCCCGGCGCATCATTTTAAAAGCGAGTCCGATTGAATTTAATTTATGCGTAAAACGATTGCTTATGTATCCTTCCTGCTGCCATTCACGACCGATTCCTGCAATGTTAAATAGAGTGTTCGCCTTTACTCCAGAGATGGATTGAAAGGTCGTCAAAAGTGCCATTATAAAAAGAAATGCCATGGCAGTACGCCTTGTCAAAGTTTTTAATCTGTTCATGTATTTATCACTCCTCCCAAAAGTAATCTTTTCCCAAGATAAAAGAAAGTATTCCTAAAAGGAGTCAAAAAGTTGGTTAGCTATTTGTAAGACATAAAAAAAAAGCCCTAATCCAAAAGGAAAGAGCTTTAAAACATTTGATATCCATTTTTGCGAAGAAGCTTAATTGTAATTCCTGCACCAATTGCCCCTGCCAGGCCACTGCTCAGGATAAGGACATCAGCTGTTCCTAGTGTACTATAGCGATGGCCCAAATCTAGAAAAGCTGCTTTGCTGTTTGTAAAATATTCAAAAACCCGGACTTTACCCACAAAGAAAATAGAAATTATAGGAAGGTAAGCAATCGCTACGCCCCAGGACATCCTCAACAGCATATTCACCAAAAAACCAATTCCGAAGAACAACACAAAAAATAAAAGCATCGATATGATTGTAACCGGTATATTCATCATTGAAAATTCCCCCTCTGCACATCAACACTAAGTGTACTGAATGTGCAAAAGGGAGTCAATTGAATTAATTGAAAATTTCCTTACTCCGTCCTTTTTCCTGAGCCTCCGCAGCATGTGCATGTCTCTGAACCACCCAAAAGTAATTGAAAATATCCATTCCCCGAACAATAATCGCATTCCTTGGCATCAATTTTCATCGACATTGTGCAACCATCCCCTTCTTTTATTTACTTAATTTTCTGATAATATAACAAGAAAACAAGGAAATGAAAAGGTTCATATTAGGCTAAAATCACGAATGAAAACGAATACATTTAAATAATGCTTTGATTTACTTCTTAATTCATTCATTTTCAGAATTATATAAAAATTTTATATGTGGTATAACCAAATTGATCTCCAGGATTAATCTGTCCTGGTTCAGGTCTTAACAGTGTACTCTTTTTCCCGATCAGTAAATGAAGGAGAATGGACGCGTCTTTATCATTCAGTAATTCTTCAGGATCGATAAATTTTGCTTCGTATAGCTCATTTTCCTGGTGCTCCAAAGTACCTTCTATCTTTTCAAGTAAAAAAACAAGCATATTATCGCTGATTTCATCATGAATGACTCCCGTACGCAAGCCCACCAGCCCTATTACGTGACACATGAGGCCTGTTTCTTCCTTTACTTCACGGATCGCAGCCTCATCCGCCGTTTCCCCTTCCTCAACGAATCCTGCGGGCAATGACCACTTCCCTTTTAAGCCACCGTATTTCTTCTTTACAACAAGCCATTTCCCATCATCCGATTTCACCAACCCGGCTACTGCAAGCCAGACATTGCCTCGCTTCTTTTGCTCGCCCATATCCCATCACCCCTAAAGCCACTTTCAATCAATTTACTATATTATCGTTCATTTTAAAAAGATAAAGAAAACTCGCCGATTGGCGAGCCTTTAGGCGAAGGCAGAGGCGTAGTTGCACTTATGCGTTCAGAATTTATGGATATAAATTCTGATTAGCTAAAAATAAAAAGGACAGATTTTACTCTGCCCTTAGATTGTCGAGAAAGAGGTATTTTCTCGGCAATTTTTTATTTTCTCAGAACCTTACTATCTAATTTAGTGATAGCCCTTGATAATGGTCCTGTTGATTTCCGCTCCGG
>JAUZPT010000179.1 GCA_030705745.1 Bacillota bacterium
ATATTATTGAAGAAAAAAGAGGAGTTAGGTTCTAAAGAGACCTATAACAACTGACTCACCTCCCGGGGAGTAAATATTATTGAAGAAAAAAGAGGAGTTAGGTTCTAAAGAGACCTATAACAACTGACAACCCGCACACCGGGAATTCCGTGCGTTCACGGTACTGCCGCCGGTAAGACAAGTCAAAAAAAGCCCGCTTATACAGCGAGCTTTTTTATCCTGTTATTACTTAACTTCAACGCCAGCGCCAACTTCTTCAAGTTTAGCTTTAGCTGCTTCAGCATCTTCTTTAGAAACGCCTTCTTTAATTGGTTTTGGAGCGTTGTCAACAAGATCTTTTGCTTCTTTAAGTCCAAGACCAGTAAGTTCACGTACAACTTTGATAACTTTAATCTTTTGATCTCCAGCGCTAGCAAGGATTACATCAAATTCAGTTTTTTCTTCAACAGCAGCAGCACCTGCACCGCCAACCATTGCTACAGGAGCAGCAGCAGTTACGCCGAATTCTTCTTCGATAGCTTTTACTAGATCGTTAAGTTCTAAAACAGTCATATTTTTAACTGCTTCAATGATTTGTTCTTTAGTCATGATTAAGTTTCCTCCTTAATTTTACGTTCATTTTATATTTAATAACCGATAAAGTTTAACTTACGCGCCTTGTTCTTCTTTTTGATCTGCAACTGCTTTTGCAGCAAGAGCAAGATTGCGAATTGGTGCTTGTAGAACGCTGAGTAGCATAGAAAGTAAACCTTCGCGAGATGGTAGATCCGCAAGAGCTTTGATTTCTTCTACTGAAACGATGTTTCCTTCAACGACACCTGCTTTAATTTCAAGAGCTTCGTTTTTCTTAGCGAAGTCATTAAGAATTTTAGCTGGCGCTACAACGTCTTCATTGCTGAATGCAATCGCATTTGGGCCTGTAAGAGCTCCGTTTAAACCGGAAAGCTCTGCAGCTTCAGCAGCGCGACGAGACATAGAGTTTTTGTAAACTTTGAAATCGATTCCCGCTTCACGAAGCTGTTTGCGAAGTTCTGTAACTTGTCCAACAGTAAGTCCACGGTAATCAACAACGACCGTTGATTTACTTGCTTTGAATTTTTCAGCGATTTCGTCAACGATTTGCTTTTTTACTTCAATTACTTTGCTCATCTTTACACCTCCTGTAGTGTGAGTGCATTTATACCAGGCAAACAAAAACCTCCACATCGAATAGACATGGAGGCAGCATACAATAATCAATATCGTATTACCTCGGCAGGTTATTAAGCCAAAAGGCACCTACTGTCTACGGTACAAATGTAATTTTTATTTTAAACAACAAAGTTTAGTATAGTAAATATACGCTTTATTGTCAAATGAATTATTTTACAGTTACAGATGAAGGATCAATCTTAACGCCAGGTCCCATAGTAGAAGTAACAGTTACGTTCTTCATATAAGTTCCTTTTGCTGCAGAAGGCTTAGCTTTCATCAATGTTTCGAAAACTGTTTTGAAGTTTTCAATTAGCTTGTCGTTTTCGAAAGAAGATTTACCGATTGGAACGTGGATATTTCCTTGTTTGTCAACACGGTATTCAACTTTACCAGCTTTGATTTCGTTAACCGCTCTTGTTACATCAAATGTAACTGTTCCTGTTTTAGGGTTTGGCATTAAACCTTTAGGTCCCAATACGCGACCAAGCTTACCAACTTCACCCATCATATCAGGCGTTGCAACGATAACATCGAAATCGAACCAGCCTTGTTGGATTTTAGTGATATATTCAGCATCGCCAACAAAATCTGCACCAGCTGCTTCTGCTTCCTTCACTTTTTCACCCTTAGCGAAAACTAATACGCGTTGAGTTTTACCAGTTCCGTTTGGAAGCACTACTGCTCCACGAATTTGCTGGTCAGCTTTCTTTGGATCTACTCCAAGGCGGAAAGCCACTTCTAGTGTTGCGTCAAATTTAGCAAAGTTTGTTTTCTTTGCAAGATCGATTGCTTCAACAACCGGGTAAGCAGTTGTACGATCTACAAGCTTAGCAGCTTCTAAATACTTTTTACCTTTTTTAGCCATTGTTATTTCCTCCTAGATTGTGGTATTAACGGAATTTCCTCCCACGAATAAAGGTTGCGCGTGATTAATCAGCGTCGCAACCCCATCAGACAAAAACAGCTTAGCACAGATTAATCTTCGATGACGATACCCATGCTGCGAGCCGTACCTTCAACCATACGCATTGCCGCTTCAACGCTAGCTGCGTTAAGATCAGGCATTTTCTGCTCAGCAATCTCACGTACTGTATCACGTTTAACTGTTGCTACTTTATTACGGTTTGGTTCACCTGAACCAGACTGGATTCCAGCTGCTACTTTCAAAAGAACTGCTGCAGGAGGAGTCTTTGTAATAAATGTAAATGAACGGTCTTCAAATACCGTAATTTCAACAGGAATGATTAAACCAGCTTGATCTGCTGTACGAGCGTTAAACTCTTTACAGAATCCCATGATGTTCACACCTGCTTGACCCAATGCAGGACCAACCGGCGGCGCTGGATTTGCTTTACCAGCAGGGATTTGCAATTTAACAACCTTAATTACTTTTTTAGCCACGAGACACACCTCCTTAAAGTCCGTGATGTGGTAATAGGGGATTTTCCCCTCCCACTCAACAAAAGTCTTTATATGAAAATAAAGAACTTGAAAAAATTACCGGCCAATTGTCCGAGACATACTGACCTATGAAATAGTAACATTTTTTAAAATTGATTTCAAGTTTTTTCGAAATTTCATTAATATTTTATTTGGAAATTACTAATTGTCTAGCTTCAGCTCCCACGGTCGCTTCCACTTTTCTTTTTATAATTTATCAATCTGTGTGAAATCCAGTTCCACAGGCGTATCTCGGCCGAACATATTCACAAGTACCTTCAGCTTCGATTTGTCTTTATCCATTTCTTCAATCGATCCTGTAAAGTTTGCGAATGGGCCTTCCTTCACTCTCACCGTTTCGCCAATTTCGAAATCCACATCGATCCGTCTTTCTTCCACACCCATGCGCTTCAAAATCATCGTTACTTCTTCTGGAAGTAATGGAGTCGGTTTTGAACCAGATCCAGCGGATCCGACGAATCCAGTGACACCCGGTGTATTTCGGACTACATACCATGAATCGTCCGTCATGACGATTTCCACAAGAACATAACCTGGGAACACTTTTCGTTTAACTACTTTTTTCTTGCCGTTCTTGATATCTGTTTCTTCTTCTTCCGGAACAACGACGCGGAAAATTTTATCCGACATTCCCATTGACTCTACGCGCTTTTCCAAGTTGGCTTTTACCTTATTTTCATAACCTGAGTACGTATGAACAACATACCAATTCTTTTCCATTCAAGAGGACTAGTTCGTCCGTCCCTCCCTGTTTATAATCGAATTATTTTTTTAAAAAATACAATCTTATAGCTTAAGTCATATCTATCTTCAGTTTTTCTTGGACAAATGAAAAAACCCGTTATCCGGGCTTTACAAAAGAATTCCTGTAATATTCTCCATTATACCATGAAATGGTGTTAGTTATTCAAGAATTAATCGAATCAATTTCGAAATACCCAAATCAATGACGGCAAAGAATACAGCTACAATCGCAACCGTTGATAAAACCGTAATGGTGTAACGCGTCATTTCACGACGGTGCGGCCAGCTCACCTTTCTCATTTCACGGGCTATTTCACTAAAAAACTTAGTTAAGCGTTGCATGTTGTGACCTCCATCAATCGGAATAACATCCTATTAATAACTTAATTATTTTGTTTCGCGATGCACAGTCTGCGCATTGCAAGCCTTACAATATTTATTTAATTCCAGCCTGTCAGGTTTCGACTGTTTATTGCCAGAGGTTGTATAATTTCGCGAACCGCAAATGGCACACGCAAGTATTATTTTTTGGCTCATCATAAAACACCTGCTTGTATATCAATTATGTCCTTAAAACTGTAACATGGCACCTATTTAATGTCAATGAGTGCTGGTAACGGTTTCATCAAACAGACAAATTCAAGCCCAACCTTGAGTTAATGAGAAAACTCCCGGATTTCAAGATACCTTTCCAGTTTCCTTTTAACGCGTTGCAAGGCATTATCGATCGATTTTACATGGCGTTTTAATTCCTCAGAAATCTCCTGATACGATTGGCCATCCAAGTAAAGTGCTAACACTTTACGCTCTAAATCGCTTAATAATTCAGTCATTTTTACTTCTATGTTGTCGTATTCCTCCCTGTTGATAAATAATTCCTCAGGGTCCATTACCTTTGCGCCTGACAAAACATCCATCAATGTTCGGTCCGACTCTTCATCGTAGATCGGCTTGTCCAAGGAAACATAGGAATTAAGGGGAATATGCTTTTGCCTTGTGGCGGTTTTAATGGCTGTGATAATTTGCCTCGTGATGCAGAGCTCGGCAAACGCCTTAAAGGAAGTGAGCTTGTCTTCTTTAAAATCTCGAATTGCTTTATATAGGCCAATCATGCCTTCTTGAACAATGTCTTCTTTATCTGCACCAATCAAGAAATAGGATCTTGCTTTTGCACGCACAAAATTTCGATATTTATGTATTAAATAATCTAATGCCTCGCTATCGCCTTTGTGCACCATTTCAACTATTTCTTCGTCTTCAAGTTGTAAAAGCTTTTCATCAATTCTTGTTCTGAAGTCTAAACTCACTTATATCCCTCCGACCTCCACCGCATGCATAGATAGAAATATTATACAGTAGGTCGTTTTTTTGCGTCAATGCTCATTTTTGTCCTCTGCGCCATTTTTCAAAAATTTCTGCAATTTCTTCGCTAAGTGGAATTTTGGAAGAAGGCTTCTTTTCCTGTATTTTTTTTACCTTTTTTTCGATTCCTTTTTCGACTAAGTTCATTTCATTATAAAGTTCACGAGCTGATTTTCTCAGGGCGCCCTGGCCAAAAATGGCCCATTGCTCCGTATAATCGGATGTCGCAACGTGAATTTGTGTCCTGCGGTTGCTTAAATCAATGGCCAGCTTTTCGATTCGCTCATCAGCGGTTTCAGTTTTCTTTGTAAAAATAACCTCTACCAGATGGTTATTATATTTTTTTTCAGTCCCATGAACATAGTAGGCATCAAAGATGATAATGACACGATAACCGGAATAGCCCTGATATTCCGCCATCTTCTCCACTAATCTGTCCCTGGCTGCCGCAAGGTCCTTATCTTTTAAGACCCTCAGGTCAGGCCAGGCACCGATTATGTTATATCCATCAACAAGTAGGATGTCCACTTTTAACCTTCAAGAGGATGACGTTTCCGATAAACCTCATACATTAACAGGGCCGCTGCTACTGATGCATTTAAAGACGTCACTTTACCTGCCATTGGCAAATGAATGAGAAAATCACATTTATCTCTTACCAGCCTGCCGATTCCTTTTCCCTCACTGCCAATCACCAAGCCTAGCGGGAGCGTTCCATCGAAATGACGATAATCCTGGCTACCGGTCGCATCTGTTCCAGCAATCCAAACACCGCGTTCTTTCAATTCTTCGATCGTCCTGGCCATATTTGTAACCCGGACAACCGGCACATACTCAATCGCTCCTGTGGAGGCTTTGGCTACAGTTGCCGTTAATCCAACCGCTCTACGCTTGGGGATAATGATACCATGTGCACCTACCGCGTCAGCCGTCCTCATGATGGAACCCAGATTATGCGGATCCTCAATTTCATCCAATAGCAGAAAGAATGGGGCTTCATTTTTCTTTTCAGCTGCCGCAAATAAATCATCCATTTCTGCGTATTGGTAAGCAGCAACATAAGCAAGTACACCTTGATGGTTTTCATCGCTTATTTGATCAATTTTCTTTTTCGGCACAAATTGCACGAGTACATTTGCTTCTTTAGCCATCTGCGCAATCTGCTGCATCGGCCCTCTTTGTGAACCCTCAGCAATAAGGATTTTATTTATATCCCGGCTCGACTTCAATGCTTCCAATACAGGGTTTTTACCTACGATGTATTCTAATTCCTGTGTCATTCTTTTGCTCCTCCTTGCTTCGCTTCCACATGAGAAAATGAAAGTAAAATTAATTCCTCTAACCGTTCTTTCTCTCCAGTTAAATATAAAGATCCGAGCAGCGCTTCAAATGCAGTACTGTAACGATACGTTTGAACATCGGTGTTTTTCGGAATACTACCAGACTTCGCATTTCTTCCGCGCATGACGACTGCCCTTTCTTCGTCGCTTAAAATGCCGTCGTTCATCATCTGAAAAAGGATATGGCATTGCGCTTTCGCCGAAACATATTTCGTTCCTTCCCTATGCAACTGGTTCGGCTTTACTCTCCCGCTCTGCAACAAG
>JAUZPT010000018.1 GCA_030705745.1 Bacillota bacterium
AGAGCGGAATCATTCATGTCATGTTTTTTTACGGATTCATTCTCGTCCAGTTTGGGGCGATCGATTTCATCTGGAAAGGAATTAAACCGGGATCCCATCTGCCGTTAGGTCCGTTGTATGCCGGATTTACTTTTTTTCAGGAAATTGTTGCACTATTGATTTTAGTGGCAGTCGTGTGGGCCTTCCACCGCCGATATGTTGAAAAACTTGTCCGTTTGAAACGCAATTTTAAATCGGGCTTGGTACTGCTGTTCATCGGCGGATTGATGCTTTCGGTTTTAGTCGGTAACGGCATGGGAATTGTTTGGCACGGCGATGCACCGTCATGGTCTGAACCGATCGCCTCCATGATCAGCCTGGCGTTTTCATGGGTTGGAAAAACAGGAGCCATTGCCATCTTTTATGTTGCATGGTGGATGCATTTATTATTCTTGCTGACATTTTTAGTGTATGTGCCTCAATCGAAGCATGCCCACTTGATTGCAGGGCCGGCTAATGTATATTTTAGCCGCCTTGAAAAGCCTGGCCGTTTGAAAAAAATAGATTTTGAAGATGAATCGCAGGAAACGTTTGGCGCAGGGAAAATCACTGATTTCAACCAGCTACAAATGATCGATTTGTACGCATGCGTGGAATGCGGCCGCTGCACGAACATGTGCCCGGCGACAGGAACCGGCAAAATGCTTTCGCCGATGGACTTAATCCTGAAGCTTCGCGACCATTTAACAAATTACGGTGCAGCTGTTACTTCCAAGCAGCCATGGGTGCCTACTTTTGCCTTTGGCAATACAAAAGGCAACCAGCTTGCACTCGCTGGAGCCGGAACCGGAGCAGAAGAAGCGGCCGCAGCACTTGCCTATAACCCAAGTCTGATTGGCGATGTCATCACGGAGGAAGAAATTTGGGCTTGTACCACATGCCGTAACTGTGAAGATCAATGTCCGGTCATGAATGAACACGTTGATAAAATTATCGATTTGCGCCGCTACCTTGTTTTAACTGAAGGGAAAATGGATGCGGATGCGCAGCGTGCGATGACGAATATTGAGCGTCAGGGAAATCCATGGGGCTTGAACAGAAAAGAAAAAGAAGACTGGCGTGAAGCACGTGAGGATGTCTTGGTTCCAACGGTAAAGGAAATGAGCAAAGCAGGCGAAGAATTCGAGTACCTGTTTTGGGTCGGATCGATGGGTTCCTACGATAACCGCAGCCAAAAAATCGCCCTGTCTTTTGCAAAATTATTAAATGAAGCAGGCGTGAAATTCGCGATTCTTGGCAATAAGGAAAAGAACTCGGGCGATACGCCGCGCCGCCTTGGAAATGAATTTTTATTCCAAGACTTGGCCACTAAGAATATCGAGGAATTCGAAAAGAACGAAATTAAAAAAATCGTGACGATTGACCCGCATGCGTACAATATTTTCAAAAACGAATATCCGGATTTTGGCTTCCAGGCAGAAGTGTATCACCATACCGAGCTTCTTTTCGATCTTGTTAAAGAAGGCAGGCTCGAGCCGAAGCACGAAGTCAAAGAAACGATCACATTCCATGATTCATGCTATTTGGGGCGATACAATGATGTGTACGATGCACCGCGCGAAATATTGAAATCGATTCCTGGTGTAAAGCTGGTTGAAATGGAACGGAAGCGCGAAACCGGCATGTGCTGTGGAGCCGGCGGCGGTTTGATGTGGATGGAAGAAGAAACGGGACACCGTATTAACGTTTCCCGGACCGAACAGGCTCTTGCCGTCAATCCATCCGTCATCAGCTCGGGCTGTCCATACTGTCTGACAATGCTGTCAGATGGAACGAAAGCCAAAGAAGTGGACGATTCCGTTCAGACGTATGACGTGGCTGAACTACTTGAAAAAGCGGTTTGCGGCGACGGAAAACGACTGGTTTCATAGGAATTAAATAAGTTGACGAATAAATAATAGAAACCGAAATAAGCACGAATTCATATAATTTTAGGAATTTTGTGTAAAATATTTCGGTTTCTGCTTTTTTTATTGTAAAATTAACTAAAGCGCTTACATTTTTATTTTTAACGGCAAGGGCCTTTTGTTTGCCCGCCTTTCGAGCGAGCGTTCAGTCGGCGTGGTTTGTGTATAAAAAACTGATTATTAAGAATTGAAATATAAAGGAGAGATTACGATGAATCGAACAGTGATTTTAAGCGGAGTAAGAACCCCTTTTGGCAAATTTGATGGCGCATTGAGCGGATTTACTGCGTCGGAATTGGGCGGGATTGCGGTGAAAGAAGCGCTGCAGCGGGCAAATATCCAGCCCGATCAAGTAGAAGAGCTCATTCTTGGGTCCGTTCTTCAAGGTGGGCAGGGACAAATCCCTTCACGCCAGGCAGCAAGGCATGCCGGACTTCCATGGGATGTGAAAACAGAAACGATCAATAAAGTGTGTGCATCGGGAATGAGAAGCGTCACGCTTGCAGACCAAATCATCCGCACAGGCGATGAGGAACTAATCGTCGCCGGCGGAATGGAGTCGATGAGCAATGCGCCATATCTTTTGTCAAAAGCAAGATGGGGCCTTCGTATGGGCGACGCGTCCGTTCAGGATTTAATGATCCACGATGGACTAAGCTGCAGTTTTACAGGAGTCCATATGGGCACATACGGAAACTCGACGGCAACGGAAATGGAATTGAGCCGGGAAGAGCAGGACAATTGGGCGTATCGCAGTCATGAGCTTGCAATTGCGGCAATCGAAAGCGGAAAGCTGGCGGAGGAAATTGTTCCGGTTTCCGTACCGCAGCGAAAAGGCGACCCAATTGTCGTAGAACACGATGAATCGCCACGCAAGGACACCTCACTGGAAAAATTGGCTAAGCTTCGTCCCGTGTTCAATGCTGAAGGGACGATTACAGCAGGTAACGCACCAGGAATCAATGACGGAGCAGCGGCACTTGTATTAATGAGCGAAGAGCGGGCAAAACGCGAAGGCAGAAACGCGGAAGCCGTCATTCTCGGTCATGCAGCCGTAGCGGTCGAAGCGAAGGATTTTCCAAAAACGCCTGGCCTCGTCATCAATGCTCTTTTGAAAAAGTCAGGAAAATCAGTGGACGAAATCGATTTATTCGAAATCAATGAAGCATTCGCAGCCGTAGCGCTTGCAAGTGGAAAAATTGCCAGCCTTGATCCTGAAAAGGTAAACGTGAACGGAGGAGCCGTTGCCCTTGGCCATCCAATTGGTGCGAGCGGAGCAAGAATCATCATCACGCTCATGCATGAGCTCAAGCGCCGAGGCGGTGGAATCGGCATCGCTGCCATCTGCAGCGGCGGCGGACAGGGAGACGCGATCATGATCGAGGTTCCAAAAGCGTAAGGAGCGAATGAATTCAAAGAATAGAGATTTTTAAAAACGGAGGAGACAAAATGAATGTTGAAAAAATAATGGTCGTCGGGGCGGGCCAAATGGGTTCGGGGATTGCCCAGGTATGCGCGATTGCCGGTTACGAGGTTTTATTAAATGACTTAAAGCAGGAATTTGTTGAGCGGGGGCTTGGCGTCATCGCAAAAAATCTTTCACGCCAGGTAGAAAAGGGGCGGATGTCAGCGGAGGAAAAGCAGAATGTGCTTGACCGATTGACAATCTCAGTAGATGTAAACGATGCGAAGGACGTCGATCTTGTCATCGAAG
The DNA here is from genome assembly GCA_030705745.1 of Bacillota bacterium. Lineage (GTDB taxonomy): Bacteria > Bacillota > Bacilli > Bacillales > Cytobacillaceae > Neobacillus_A. The sequence goes on from JAUZPT010000018.1 coordinate 3,661, forward strand.
CCGCGGTTGAAAATATGGAAATCAAAGCAAAGCTGTTCGCCCAGCTAGATTCCATCACGCCGGAGCATGTTATCCTTGCAAGCAATACATCCTCTCTTCCGATTACCGAAATTGCCGCGGCGACGAAACGACCGGAAAAAGTCATCGGAATGCATTTTATGAATCCTGTTCCGGTGATGAAACTTGTCGAAATCATCCGCGGTCTGGCTACTTCGGATGAAGTGTACGAAGTCATTGAAACAATGACGAAAAAGCTTGGAAAAGTACCGGTGGAAGTAAACGATTTTCCTGGCTTTGTATCGAACCGAATCCTCATGCCGATGATCAATGAAGCAATTTACACGCTGTATGAGGGAGTCGCTTCCAAAGAAGCAATCGATGAAGTAATGAAGCTCGGAATGAATCATCCGATGGGCCCGCTGACGTTGGCTGATTTTATCGGGCTTGATACATGCCTATATATTATGGAGACGCTCCATGAAGGCTTCGGCGACGACAAATATCGTCCTTGCCCGTTACTGCGTAAGTATGTGAAGGCAGGCTGGCTCGGCCGAAAAACGGGCCGCGGTTTTTACGAATACGAATAAAACCACACCATGAGCAACGAAGGCGCATTTGCAAGGGGGATCACGATGGACTTACGATTTACGGAAGAACAGCAAATGATGAGAAAAATGGTACGCGATTTCGCACAGAGCGAGATTGCTCCGTTTGTTGAAAAAATGGAAAAGGGCCTCTTTCCGCGCGAAATTTTTAAAAAAATGGGTGAACTTGGATTGATGGGCATTCCTGTTCCAGAACAATACGGCGGAGCTGAAATGGATTTTATCTCTTATGTTAGTGCCATCCATGAGCTATCTAAGGTGAGCGCCACGGTAGGAGTTATCCTTTCGGTGCACACGTCGGTCGGCACGAATCCGATCCTTTACTTCGGAAGCGAGGAGCAGAAGCAAAAATATGTGCCAAAGCTTGCCGCGGGCGAATACCTCGGAGCTTTTTGCCTAACGGAACCGAGCGCGGGCTCCGATGCAGCCAGCCTCAAAACGAGAGCCGTCAAACAGGGTGATGACTATGTCCTGAACGGCGCAAAGGTGTTTATTACAAATGGTGGCGAAGCAGATGTATACATTGTTTTCGCTTCGACAAAACCGGAAGCCGGAAGCAAAGGCGTTTCTGCATTCATCGTTGAAAGTAACACCCCAGGGCTAATTATAGGTAAAGATGAGCACAAGATGGGCTTGCGCGGCTCAAGAACGGTGCAGCTAACGTTTGAAGATATGAAAATTCCGGCAGCGAATCTTCTGGGTGAAGAGGGAGAAGGTTTCAAAATCGCGCTTAGTAATTTGGATGTTGGTCGTATCGGGATCGCGGCTCAGGCACTTGGTATCGCCGAAGCAGCGCTGGAAGCGGCAACAGCGTATGCAAAGGAGCGTCAGCAATTCGGCAAACCGATCGCCGCCCAGCAAGGAATCGGCTTCAAACTGGCGGATATGGCAACGAGCGTGGAAGCTGCCAAGCTATTGGTCTATCGTGCCGCCGATTTGCGCACCAAAGGCTTGAAGTGCACCAAGGAGGCTTCCATGGCCAAGCTGTTTGCTTCAAAGACGGCTGTTGAAGTCGCGACAGAAGCGATTCAAGTGTTTGGCGGCTACGGCTATACGGAAGACTATCCGGTCGAACGCTATTTCCGCGATGCAAAGGTGACGGAAATTTACGAAGGAACAAGCGAAATCCAGCACATCGTCATCAGCAAGCAGTTGTAAGGTTGAAGGAGATTTACGGGTGTGAAGTAGAGCCCGAATTAAAGAACGGGGTCGAATCGCAAATATTTTTTTCGAAAATAAGGGGGATAACAAAATGAATTTCAGATTAACCGAAGAGCACGAAATGATCCGGAAAATGGTCCGCGATTTCGCACGAAATGAAGTCGCTCCAACTGCAGCAGAACGCGACGAAGAAGAACGCTTCGATCGCGAGATCTTTGACAAAATGGCCGAGCTTGGATTGACAGGGATTCCGTGGCCAGAAGAGTACGGTGGAATCGGCAGCGATTATCTTGCGTATTGCATCGCCGTTGAAGAACTGTCACGCGTTTGTGCATCAACAGGTGTAACGCTGTCAGCACACACGTCGCTTGCGGGCTGGCCGATTTATAAATTCGGTTCAGAAGAACAAAAACAAAAGTATTTGCGCCCGATGGCCGAAGGAAAGAAAATCGGCGCATACGGCTTAACGGAGCCTGGAAGCGGCTCGGATGCAGGCGGCATGAGAACGACCGCCCGCCAGGATGGAGACGACTATATTTTAAACGGATCGAAAATCTTTATCACAAACGGCGGCATTGCGGACATTTATGTCGTGTTTGCGTTAACGGATCCTTCCAGCAAGCAAAAAGGTACGACTGCGTTCATTGTGGAGTCTGATTTCCCTGGATTCTCCGTTGGGAAAAAAGAAAAGAAATTGGGCATTCGTTCGTCACCGACAACAGAAATCATGTTTGAAGACTGCCGTGTGCCGAAGGAAAATATCCTAGGTGAAGTGGGAGAAGGCTTTAAGGTGGCCATGATGACGCTTGACGGAGGACGAAACGGCATTGCTGCTCAAGCGGTGGGAATTGCCCAGGGTGCTCTGGACGCAGCTGTAGATTATGCAAAAGAGCGCGTACAATTTGGCAAGCCAATTGCTTCACAGCAAGGAATCAGCTTCAAGCTTGCCGACATGGCAACGAACATCGAAGCTGCAAGACTATTAACCTATCAGGCGGCATGGCTTGAATCAGAGGGGCTGCCGTACGGAAAAGAATCAGCTATGTCCAAATTGTTTGCAGGCGACACGGCCATGAAGGTCACGACAGAAGCGGTCCAAGTATTTGGCGGCTATGGCTATACAAAGGACTATCCGGTCGAACGTTTTATGCGCGATGCAAAAATCACGCAAATTTATGAAGGTACACAGGAAATTCAGCGTCTAGTCATTTCAAGAATGATCACGAAATAAGCGAGCCCGCTATTTCGAGGATGATCAATAAATAAACGAGAATTGCGATGTTGCAGAGTCAAATAAGGCGGCATGCGAAAGTACCCTTGCCTCATGAACAAGAGGTTGGCAAAGGTGGGAGAACGAATGAAAAAACAGGAAATCCAAGCTTCCGTCAAGGATGAGCGGCTCGTGAAAATGAGGCGTAATCAAATGATTAAAGGAGCTGTGAACCTTTTTAAACAAAAAGGTTTCCATCGGACGACGACGAGAGAAATTGCCAAAGCTGCGGGGTTCAGCATTGGCACGCTGTACGAATATATCCGGACGAAGGAAGATGTTCTTTATCTTGTTTGCGACAGCATTTATGACCAGGTCCGTGAACGCCTTCAGAAGGATCTTGATCGTCATCATGGAACGCTAGAATGCTTGAAGCTCGGCATCGCCCACTATTTTAAAATTGTGGATGAGATGCAGGATGAAGTTCTCGTTATGTATCAGGAAGCCAAATCGCTGACAAAGGATGCACTTCCTTACGTACTAAGAAAAGAAATGGAAATGGTCGCGATGTTTGAACAGTTGCTAACGCTTTGCGTCGAAAACGGGGAACTGAAATTATCGGAAAAGCAGCTAAAACTGATTGCTCACAATATTTTTGTCCATGGCCAGATGTGGGGATTCAGGCGTTGGGCACTGCAAAAAATGTACACGCTCGATGAATACATTGACCTGCAAACAGAGCTACTATTTGCAGGGATTCATTGTCATTCAAGAACACAAGGGTAAATGAAACGAACAGGGGGAGAAGGATGATTACTGCAGAAATTTATAAGCCAAAGCATCATATTCGTTTTGTAACGGCTTCGAGTTTATTCGACGGCCATGACGCATCGATCAATATTATGAGGAGAATTCTTCAGTCAAGCGGCGCGGAGGTCATTCACCTTGGGCATAACCGCTCGGTTGAAGAAGTCGTCAACGCGGCTGTACAGGAAGATGCACAGGGAATTGCGATCTCCTCTTATCAGGGCGGGCATGTGGAATACTTTAAATACATGTACGATTTGCTGAACGAAAAAGGTGCCTCGCACATCCGCATTTACGGAGGCGGAGGCGGGGTCATCATCCCTCGCGAAATCAAAGAGCTTCACGAATACGGAATTGCCCGCATTTTTTCACCGGAGGACGGAAGGACGCAAGGACTGCAGGGCATGATTAACGGGATGCTCGAGGAGTGCGACTTTGCAACGGTTACGGCTGCGGATGCGGACCAAGTGGAAAGTCTCACGACCGGGAATGTTAATGCGGTAGCAAAGCTAATCACTTTAGCCGAGCTTCGAGCCGATCAGAACAGCGAAAGCGCTGCAACGGTTGAACAAATCATGGATAAAGTAAACTCCGCCACACATCAGGTGCCGGTCATCGGTATAACGGGGACGGGTGGTGCAGGAAAAAGCTCGTTGACGGACGAATTAATCCGCCGATTTATCAATGAGTTTCCGGACAAGAAGGTTGCCATTTTATCGGTCGACCCTACAAAGCAAAAGACGGGTGGAGCACTTCTCGGTGACCGTATCCGCATGAACGCCATTTTCAATCCGAATGTGTACATGCGCAGCCTTGCCACGAGGAATTCGAAGACTGAGCTTTCGCTGGCAATTAAAGATGTGGTATCTGTCGTCAAGGCGGCTGGCTTTGACCTTGTGATCGTTGAGACGAGCGGAATCGGCCAGGGCGATGCGGAAATCACGGAAATTTGCGATGTTTCGATGTATGTGATGACAAGCGAATTTGGTGCTCCGTCTCAGCTTGAGAAAATCGATATGATCGATTTTGCCGATTTGATTGTCATTAACAAGTTTGAACGCAAAGGCTCCGAGGACGCGAAACGCCAGGTACAAAAGCAGTACCAGCGTAGCCACATGCTTTTTGAAAAAGAAGCGGATGAGATGCCGGTTTACGGGACTATTGCAAGCCAGTTCAATGATCCGGGTACAAATGCGCTATTCGCTGCGCTCATTGAAAAACTGAATGAAAAATCCGCTGTGAATTGGGCCACTTCTTTTACAAAAAACGCATTGGTCGAAAAACAGAACGTGATTATTCCAAATGATCGCCGCTATTATTTACGTGAAATCTCGGAAACGGTTCGCCGCTATCATCAAAAGGCGGAGGAGCAGGCAAACCTTGCGCGGAAAATGTTTCAGCTTGAGGGTGCCATCGAAGCGGTGCGGGAACGGGAAGCGAATGGTGAAATGTCTGCTGCTTTGGAAGTGTTGCTGATTGAAACGGAAAACGCTTTAACGCCTGAATCGAAAAAAATTCTTTCAGGCTGGAATGAGACAAAATTAGCGTATTCAAAGGATCAGTTTGTAACGAGGATTCGGGACAAGGAAATCATTACGATCCTTAAATCAAAAAGCTTGTCGGGACTTGATATTCCGAAAGTGGCGCTGCCGAAATTTAAAGATTACGGTGAAATTTTGCGCTGGGTATACCGTGAAAATGTGCCGGGCTACTTCCCGTTCACAGCCGGCGTCTTTCCATTTAAGCGCGAAGGGGAAGACCCGAAGCGCCAGTTTGCGGGTGAAGGTACACCGGACCGGACGAATCGCCGCTTCCACTATCTTTCTAAGGACGATTCGGCAAAACGCCTGAGCACAGCTTTTGACTCAGTAACGTTATACGGCGAAGACCCGGATTACCGGCCAGATATTTACGGCAAGGTCGGTGAAAGCGGTGTGAGCATTTGCTCGCTTGATGACATGAAAAAGCTGTATGATGGCTTCGATTTATGCCATCCGTCCACCTCGGTTTCAATGACGATCAATGGGCCTGCGCCGATTATTTTGGCAATGTTCATGAATACGGCGATTGAACAGCAGGTTGAGAAAAAAGAAGCAGAGCTTGGACGCCGCTTGAATGAACAAGAATTCGAAGATGTGAAGGCATATACGCTGAAGACGGTCCGTGGCACAGTTCAGGCCGACATTCTGAAGGAAGACCAGGGCCAGAACACGTGCATTTTTTCGACCGAATTTGCACTGCGCATGATGGGAGACATCCAGCAATATTTCATTGACCAGCAAGTGCGGAATTATTATTCGGTGTCCATTTCGGGCTATCATATTGCCGAAGCAGGAGCAAATCCGATTTCGCAGCTGGCGTTCACACTCGCAAACGGCTTCACGTATGTGGAATACTATTTAAGCCGCGGTATGAAAATCGATGATTTCGCGCCGAACCTGTCGTTCTTTTTCTCGAATGGGCTTGACCCTGAATACAGCGTAATCGGGCGCGTCGCCCGTCGCATTTGGGCAACAGTCATGCGTGATAAATACAGCGCGAACGAGCGCAGCCAAAAGCTGAAATATCATATCCAGACATCAGGAAGATCACTGCATGCCCAGGAAATCGATTTCAATGATATCCGGACAACACTACAAGCGCTGATGGCACTTCAGGATAATTGCAATTCACTTCATACGAATGCGTATGACGAAGCAATCACGACCCCAACGGAAGAGTCAGTCCGCCGAGCGATGGCAATCCAGATGATAATTACAAAAGAACTGGGACTCACGAAAAATGAGAATCCACTGCAAGGCGCGTTCATTATCGATGAGTTAACCGATTTGGTTGAGGAAGCGGTTCTTCAGGAATTTGAACGCCTCAACGATCGCGGCGGTGTGCTTGGGGCAATGGAAACCCAATACCAGCGTGGGAAAATCCAGGATGAGTCGATGCATTATGAGATGTTGAAGCACTCGGGCGAACTGCCAATCATCGGTGTGAATACGTACTTAAATCCAAACCCACCATCCGAAGAAGCGATGGATAATATGGAACTTGCACGGGCGACAAAAGAAGAAAAGGAAATGCAGATTTCCCATTTGCGCGATTTCCAATCACGGAACGAACATGCCACAAGCGAAGCGTTAAAGCGATTGAAAGAAGCGGCTGTAAGCGGCGGCAATATTTTTGCTGAATTGGTGGAAACCGTCAAGGTGGCAAGCCTTGGCCAAATTACCCGTGCACTATACGAAGTCGGCGGCCAATACCGCAGAAATATGTAAAATTAAGCATGTGGATCAATGGCTTCCAACACGGCAAGCCATTGATTTTTTACAATGAAAGAAGCTTTCCTATCCATTACATACAGAGGTTCGGTATAGTTCACGCGTTGTGGTTAAAGTTAAATTTCTTTAATTTCTTCACTTCCTGTTATAAAAATCGGAAGCTTTCCTATATAATTAACATAGCTAAAAATAGTGTAGCAAGAAATGATGCTTTTGATTGGGAAATGCGGTATAACTGATAATTATAGAAAGCTTTCGAGCAGGGTGCGAATTTTATGAAATTAATTTACGTTATTGCCATCTTATTAATATTTGCCTGGCCGCTCTATTATCTCTATGAGCTTGAATTAGGTGCGGTATCCTTTTTGCTTTTAGCAATATTCTTTGGGGTGATCACCTTTAAAGAAACGAACAAGTATCGAAGAGAACGCGGCTTAAAAGAGTGGAGCTGGAAAAAACAGCGCGAGAAAAAATAAACGATCATGCAGATAGAACTAGCATAAAGGCTATAAATTTGTTTATAATGAAGAATATGTGTTTTGGGAGGACTCCTTCCTACATGACCGTTAATCATTCTATGCTGAGTGATATATTGAAAGGAAGTGCCAAACTTGAGTTTAAAACAATACTCAAAAGAGCAATTGAAAGAGCTATCTTTCATCGAGATGGCTTATGAATCTTTAAAAGATAGAAAACAAGCTATCTCTTTTAATGAGATGATGCAAGAGATTGCCGACGCTGTCGAATTATCCGATGAAGTAGTTCGGTCAAGAATTGCCCAGTTTTACACTGACCTAAATATAGATGGCCGCTTTCTCTCGCTTGGAGAAAACCGTTGGGGACTTCGCGTCTGGTATCCGGTTGACCAAACGGAAGAAGAACTCGTTACAACTGTGAAACCGAAGAAGAAAAAGGCGAAAAAGGTTGTTGACGATGAAGACTTCGAGGATGTTGAAGAAGATATCGAAGAAGATATTGAGTACGATGACCTTGACGATTTTGCCGATGATGAAGACGAGCTCGCGGACGATGAGGACGAAGAAATCTTCGAAGACTTGGACGTTGTTGACGATGAGGAAGAAATCATCGACGATGAAGACGAGTTCCCGCTTGAAGATGATGAAGAACTAGCAGACGAAGAAGAAGAAGAAGACGAGGAAGAAGATCTCTAATCGGCTTGACTTTTTTTTCACACGCTTGTAGAATCATTTTTGGGCTCCTTAAAAAAGGAACGATCGAACATTTGCTAATAAGCGCTCCCTTACCTCGAGTAGGCGGAGTGCTTTTTTATTTTATATGGTTAGATGTTTTTGGAGGTTTCGAGATGCGACACCGTGTCACCTCCCCTGTTTTTGTAGATTACGCCACAGGAAAATAGTTTTAAAACAATCTAGAGATGTACAAACTGTATTTGAGGGGGAATTTTTAATGACAAAGTATATCTTTGTAACCGGCGGTGTTGTATCGTCATTAGGAAAGGGAATCACAGCTGCCTCTTTAGGACGTTTATTGAAAAATAGAGGCTTGAAAGTGACGATTCAAAAATTTGATCCTTATATCAACGTGGATCCAGGAACTATGAGCCCTTACCAGCACGGTGAAGTGTTCGTAACGGGTGACGGTGCGGAAACTGATTTGGATTTGGGGCACTACGAGCGTTTTGTTGATATCAACTTGACAAAGTACAGCAGTGTAACAACGGGTAAAATCTATTCAACTGTGCTTAGAAAAGAACGCCGCGGAGATTATAATGGAGGAACCGTACAGGTTATTCCGCATATTACAAATGAAATCAAAGACAAAGTTTTCCGTGCAGGGAATGAAACGAATGCAGATGTGGTCATTACCGAAATCGGTGGAACCGTTGGGGATATTGAATCACTTCCGTTCCTTGAAGCGATCCGCCAGATCAAGAGCGATATTGGCCGCGACAATGTCATGTACATTCACTGTACGCTAATTCCTTACATTAAAGTTGCTGGTGAGATGAAAACAAAGCCTACCCATCACAGTGTTAAAGAATTGCGCAGCCTTGGCATTCAGCCGAACATCATTGTTGTCCGCACGGAAATGCCGGTTTCGCAGGACATGAAGGATAAAATTGCTCTTTTCTGTGATATCGATGCAAAAGCGGTGATTGAAGCACGCGATGCGGATACTCTTTATGCCGTTCCATTGGCTCTTCAAGAGCAAAACATGGACCAAATTGTCTGCGATCACTTGAAATTGGTGACAAAAGAAGCGGATATGACAGAATGGAATATCCTTCTTGATAAAGTCCGCAATCTTTCTGGTAAAACAAAAATTGCTCTTGTCGGTAAATACGTAGAGCTTCAGGATGCTTATATCTCTGTTGTTGAAGCATTGCGCCATGCTGGATATGCCTTCGATGCGGATGTTGAAGTCAAGTGGATCAATTCGGACGATGTTCATGCAGGCAATGCTGCCGAGCTATTAGGCGATGTGGACGGAATCCTTGTTCCGGGCGGATTTGGTGACCGCGGCATTGAAGGGAAAATTGTCGCAACACAATACGCGCGTGAACATAAAAAGCCGTTCCTTGGCATTTGCCTTGGCATGCAGCTGGCAACTGTCGAGTTTGCCCGCAACGTACTGGGCCTTAAAGATGCACATTCAGCGGAATTTGTTCCTGAAACTTCTAATCCGATTATTGACCTGCTTCCAGAACAGAAGGATGTTGAAGACCTAGGTGGAACGCTGCGCCTTGGGTTGTATCCATGCAAGCTGACTGAAGGAACAAAAGCGTTTGAAGCATACGAAGAGGGTGTTGTCTATGAGCGCCACCGCCACCGTTATGAATTCAACAATTTCTACCGCCAGGCAATGGAAGAGGCAGGGTTCATTTTCTCCGGAACTAGCCCTGATGGACGTTTGATTGAAATCATTGAGCTTCAGGACCATCCTTGGTTTGTTGCTTCCCAATTCCATCCGGAATTCATTTCGCGCCCGAACCGTCCGCAGCCACTGTTCCGCGATTTCGTCAAAGCAACTTTGGAAAAATAAATGTGTAAGCCAGTCCTGTTTATAGGGCTGGTTTTTTTAATTAAAGCTCTGTTAATGAATATTGTTAGTTTTCTGATATTTATCCCTCAACCACACAATATAGAGAATGTAAAATTAAAACATTCTCTATATTGTGGCTAAACGAGGGAGTCAGACACTTCTGAGTCATCCTCCGATGAAAGCTATTCAAGTTCTTCGAAGATTTCTTGAATGATGAATTTGAGTCCATAATAAACGAAAAGCGCAGCCATGGATGACGGAAAGCCAAATCGGTTGCCTTCATCATCTGGAAGCAGGCCTTTCGTAAGCGCCAAGTCGATGTGAACATCAGCAAGCTCCACTATACTTTGCTCGTTTTCACTTTTAACCAAAGTTGAAACCGCGACAAACGGAATCCCGCGCTCCGTTAATTCGACGGCGATTTTTATCGAATCTTCATCCGTTGAAAAGCGAGAAAACAAAAGAACACGATCTTCCGCACTCACTTCGCCCTCAGACCATTGGCGAAAGAAAGGAAGAGTTTCGTAACCGTTTAATGCTTCAGCTGCGACGGCACTCATTTCCTGGGTGCCATAGATGAAAATCTTCCCGTCGCCTGCGGGAGCTTGTGCCAGCAGGCGGGCACCATCTTCTAACGAAAATTCGCCGTTGTCCTGTATTTTTTTAAACAAACCGGTTAATTGTGTGGTGAACATTTTTAACATCGAAATCCTCCTAATAATGCATTAGCACTATTATTATAAAGCTAAGTGCCAAAAGAAGAAAATTCTCGGAAAATGTCGAAAAACATAGGGAATTAGATGCAGGAGTTTCACGACCTAAGATAGAATGTGTATCAGGGGATAATAAAAAATAAAATGATCTAGAAAATGAGTTATAGGGAGAGGCAGAAAATGAACGAAAAGGTTTTAATCGTTGATGATCAGTTTGGAATTAGAATTCTGCTAAATGAAGTATTCCAAAAAGAAGGATATAAAACGTTTCAAGCGGCAAATGGGCTGCAGGCACTCGATATCGTGAAAAAAAATTCCCCTGACCTTGTCCTTTTAGATATGAAAATTCCTGGAATGGACGGAATTGAAATTTTAAAAAGGATGAAAGTTCTCGATCCTGATATCCGAGTCATTATCATGACGGCGTACGGAGAATTGGACATGATTCAGGAAGCGAAGAACCTCGGGGCAATCACGCATTTTGCAAAGCCTTTCGACATTGACGATATTCGTGCGGCTGTAAGAAATAATTTACCTCTTCAATCGGATAAGAAGTAGTTTGTTTTTTGGGGAAAAGGGTAATAAATAAGGATGTAAATTCAGGGAAAAAAAAGAATGAAAGACCACTTTAGCCGTATAAAAATAATGGATACGCTTTCATTATGACAGTTTTCAAAACTCCGGTTGATTATTGGTATTTCTTTAACCATTTTGGTATGATACTAATGAACTTGCACAGGTCGTCTCTCTTTTTTAAGTACATAATCATTCACGCAAAGGGTAATCCTTTACATGAACGTTAATCGACTGAAGAGATTGACCTATAAAAAGGAGGAAAAGAAATGCCTTTAGTTTCAATGACGGAGATGCTGAAAAAAGCGAATGCGGAAGGCTACGCTGTTGGGCAATTCAACTTAAATAACCTGGAATTTACACAAGCAATCCTAATGGCGGCACAGGAAGAAAAATCACCGGTTATCCTTGGTGTTTCCGAAGGTGCGGCACGTTATATGGGCGGTTTCAAGACCGTTGTAAAAATGGTTGAAGGATTAATGGAAGATTACAAAGTGACAGTACCTGTCGCTATTCACCTTGACCACGGTTCAAGCTTTGAAAAATGTAAAGAAGCGATCGATGCCGGATTTACATCTGTCATGATCGATGCTTCTCACGGTCCTTTCGAAGAGAACGTCTCTACAACAACAAAGGTTGTAGAATACGCACACTCCAAAGGTGTTTCTGTTGAAGCTGAATTGGGAGTTGTTGGCGGACAGGAAGATGACGTTGTAGCTGATGGCGTAATCTATGCTGATCCAAAAGAGTGCGAAGAGCTTGTTAAGCGCACTGGCATCGATTGCCTTGCTCCAGCTCTTGGTTCTGTTCACGGACCTTATAAGGGTGAACCAAACCTTGGATTTGCAGAAATGGAACAGATTAACAAAACTGCAGGTGTTCCTCTAGTATTGCACGGCGGTACTGGAATTCCGACACATGATATCCAAAAGTCCATTTCTTTAGGAACTGCAAAAATCAACGTAAACACTGAAAACCAAATCGCTTCTGCGAAAGCTGTTCGTGAAGTATTGGCTGCCAAGCCAAATGAATACGATCCGCGCAAATACCTAGGCCCTGCACGCGATGCAATCAAGGCTACGGTTGCAGGCAAAATGGGCGAATTCGGTTCTGCAGGCAGAGCGTAAAATAATCATCAACATCAATTAAAAGCAGTGATCCAGCCAATGGAACTTGCTGCCCAAGGGTGTTTAGCAATATAATTTACTCGAAACCGCCCCTTTTGGAAGAGGCGGTTTCAGTGCTTTTTTTACGGGTTTAAAATTTTGTCGAAAAATAAAATTAAATGGAGGCAACAAATATGAAGTTTTTTATTGATACAGCCAATTTAGAGGAAATTCGTGAAGCATACGCGTTGGGACTTTTATCAGGTGTAACGACCAACCCAACGCTTGTGGCAAGAGAAAAGAACGTATCGTTTCATGATCGACTTAAGGAAATCACTGCACTTGTTCCAGGTTCTGTAAGCGCAGAGGTCATTGCTCTTGACGCAGAAGGCATGATCAAGGAAGGCCGTGAGCTGGCTGCGATTGCACCGAATATCACAGTAAAAGTGCCGATGACACCTGAAGGATTAAAAGCAGTTCATGCTTTTTCAAAAGAAGGAATAAAGACAAATGTGACGCTGATTTTCAATGCGAATCAAGCGCTTCTTGCGGCTCGAGCGGGCGCCACATACGTTTCTCCATTCCTTGGAAGATTGGATGATATCGGTCAGGATGGCCTTGAACTCGTTTCAACTATTGCCGAAATTTTCGCTGTCCATCAGCTTGAAACAGAAATCATCGCGGCATCGATTCGCCATCCATTGCATGTTACGGAAGCAGCGCTACGCGGAGCTCATATCGCTACAATTCCTTATAAAGTGTTGCTGTCATTATTCCATCACCCACTTACTGACAAAGGAATAGAAGCATTTTTGGCTGATTGGAACGCCCGCACGGAAGCGTAGGATAATTTTTTTGTTATCGGTACATGAAAAGTAGATTTTCGTGTAAACTAGATGAATAAGAAGACTGTCGGATTTTGTGTTTTTGTATTGGTAAAATATGCCTATTTACTCTAGTGAAATTCCTTTTTTAAAAATAAAGGATAAAAGGGTGCCTGCCTGCAGGCGTAATAAGCAAAAAAATTCGGCTGTTTTACAAACCACATATGTATGCCATAAGGCTAAGAAGGGAGTCGAAAATGGAAAAGCTTAAGATTGCAGGCGGTTATCCTCTAAAAGGTACAGTGCGGATCAGCGGCGCAAAAAATAGTGCAGTTGCCTTAATACCTGCCACCATTTTAGCTGATTCGCCCGTGACGATTGAAGGATTGCCCGATATTTCAGACGTTGAGATCTTAAAGGATCTGCTCGAAGAAATTGGCGGATCCGTTCAATTATCGAATAATGAAATGACCGTTGATCCTTCCAAAATGATTTCCATGCCGCTTCCAAATGGGAAAGTAAAAAAGCTTCGGGCATCTTATTATTTAATGGGAGCGATGCTGGGACGATTCAAAAAGGCAGTAATCGGACTTCCAGGCGGCTGCCACCTGGGTCCAAGACCAATTGACCAGCATATTAAAGGCTTTGAAGCTCTTGGAGCAAGTGTGACAAATGAACAGGGAGCCATTTATTTGCGTGCAGACGA
>JAUZPT010000180.1 GCA_030705745.1 Bacillota bacterium
TGGTATACAGAGGAAACGGTGAAAACAAGCCTCCATATGATGAGCGATTTTTTGATTCCGCTCCTCAAACAGCGTCCCGTCAGCCATCCAGACGAAACGTTAGCTTTGTTTGCTTCGATCAGAGGAAACAAAATGGCCAAGGCGGCTCTCGAGATGGCACTATGGGATTTATATGCAAAAAGAAAATTACTTCCCCTATCCAGGGTTCTCGGAGGAACACAGGAGCGGATCCCGGCCGGAGTGGTAATCGCTACAGATTCTATTTCATCTGCAATTGAACAAATTGAGCATTACCTTTTGGAAGGTTATCAACGAATCAAATTGAAGATCCATCCTGGTCATGATATTTCCGTTTTGGCGGATATTCGCCGCCATTATCCCGATTTGCCGATTATGGCCGATGCGAATTCTGCGTATACCCTAAAGGATGCGGATCGATTAAAAGCGCTTGATGAATTTCGTTTATTGATGATTGAACAGCCGCTGGCGCATGATGATATCATTGAGCATAGCTTCTTGCAAAAACAATTGAAAACGCCCATTTGTCTCGATGAAAGCATCCATTCGTTTGACGATGTGCGAAAGGCGGTTGAATTCGGAAGCTGTCAAATCATCAACATCAAAATTGGCAGGGTTGGGGGATTATTGGAAGCGAAGAAGATACACGATTACTGTGTGGAGCGGGAGATTAAGGTGTGGTGTGGCGGGATGATTGAATTTGGTGTATCCCGCGCGCACAATATTGCGCTTGCTTCATTGCCCGGTTTCACCATTCCCGGAGATATTTCTGCTTCAAGCCGATTTTGGGAGCAGGATATCATACTTCCGGAAGTAATTGTGGAAAAAGGATTTGTAAAAGTACCTGATGCTCCGGGTATCGGATTCAGCATCAACGCACAAAGGCTTAAACAAGTTACACTGGAGAAAATCTCATATCGCTTATAATAACAAACCAGGCACGCACTATTGGCATGCCTGGTTTGTTTATTACTTTTCACCAAGGTTATGTGTAACTGTTTGGCTCGAAGGTCTGGCAATCCGTTTCTCGCGTTGTATCCGCGGTGCTTCCTGTATGGCTAACGACATAAATTTGTTCGGCGCTGCATTTATTTCCCTGTGTCCAGTAATTGCAGTTATTTACTTCACATAATACGTCCTTTGCCATGGAAATCGCTCCTTTTGTTTTGGATACAAAAATAGTTTTTGTTTTTTTAAAGAAATCATACCTGCCAGTAACAGGAGTGTTATTAAGATGAATTCTTTGACTTTTTTTGCCGCAAATAGCGTTTGTCATTCATAAACAAGCTCCAAAAATAAATGAATCCTGGAAAGAGAATCGCAAAGCCGACGATATAGGTGATAAAAACGGCGTGAAACGAATTAGGGTCGGTAAAAGCCGAATGAATGGTGACATTCGGATAGACGATATAAGGCAAATGTGCCCGGCCATATACATAGCTTGCAACCATATATTGAATCGTGATAGCGATCACAGATAATCGAGGCTTGCCTCTGACAGTTAAAGAAGGCAAAAATAGGCCCAGCCCTCCCAAAAGAAAAAAAAGAAGGGAAAGGAAAAGAAGCGGTAAATTCTCCATCATATTTTTATACAGCCAATTCGATTCATTTTTCAGGGAAAACATGATGAGAAACGCCATTAAGAGCGAGATCGGACCAAGTAAAATGGCATCACGTCGATAAACACGGTAAGCGTCATATTCTTCCGATGCTTTTGAGTAATCTGCCAAAAGAAGGGAGGAGAGAAACAAAGTGCTGCTGATCGCGAATCCAAAAAATGCATATTCATTTCCACTCGTAAAAAGGCCCAATAAATTCAATGTTTCCCGGCCACCCGTGCGGTCAATGAAGTTTCCATGTGTAATGGGAAGAACGCTAATCAATAAACCGGGAATAAGGATGCCCGTAATGCCCGAAATATACGTTAAAGGCTTTTTGTATTCCTCTGCAATATGTGAAAATACGAGAAAAGCACTGCGTATCGAAAGCAGTAGCAGGATGAGGCTGCCTGGTATAAGCAAAACGGTCCCGAGCGTATAAGCCCCGTTAGGAAACATGCTGTAGACTGCTACAACGAGTGCGACAACAAATGTGTTGGTTACCTCCCATGTAGGCGATAAATAGCGATTTGCAATCGTCGTCGCTTTTGTTTTAGTACGATTAATGTAGATCATTGACCAAAAGCCTGCGCCAAAATCCATTGTTGCCATGACGGCATAAATAAACACAAACCCCCACAGTACGGTAATGGCAAGATAAGCGTCAGCCATTGTTTTCCCTCCCTATGAATTGGATTCAAATACAGCAATCCCGGACTGATCTGCCCTGTTCAAGTCGTCTGTAACCGTATTTCGTTTAAAGTAATAGTTAAGGACAAACACAACCGAAAAGCCCAATACGATATAAATGATGACAAACAGAATAAACAACAAACCGAGATTGGTGGAGGTGGTCACGGAATCTGCTGTAGTTAATATGTGATAAATAGTCCAAGGCTGTCTGCCCGTACAAGCGAAAATCCAGCCAAATTCAATCCCCATAACAGCAAGCGGGCCGGAGGCGATGTATAGCCACATGAGCCATTTTGGAAACCCGTCTTTTTTAAATACCTTACTCCATAGGATACCGAAAAATGAGATTAAAATTAGTATTGTGCCCGCACCCACCATGGCGTTGAAAAGGGTATGGATAAACAGCGGTGGCCAATTTTTCTCAGGAAAATCATTTAATCCGACGACAACCGTATCAAAACGGTTTCCGGCCAGAAAGCTCAAGGCCCATGGAATTTCGATTCCCCATTTCACCGATTCAGTTTTTTTGTCTGTAAATCCCCCGACAGAAAGTGGAGCATGATCCTGCGTTTTAAATAAGCCTTCTGCCCCAGCCAGCTTTTCAGGCTGATATTGATGCAGCAGTTGGGCGGATTCGTGGCCATTCAGAGCCGTTAATAACGAAAAGAGGCCACCAATTACAAGGCTGACCATTAAAGCTTTTTTATGAAAAAGATAAATTCTAGAACCAAAATCGGCTTTCAGCATTTTAAATGCAGAAACCGAAGCTACGACAAACGCGCCTGTTGTGTAAGCAGATAGGGCGACATGGCCCGAAGTGACAAAAAAACTGGGATTAAAAAACGCTTTCCATGGATTGACATCTACAATTTTCCCGGCCACAATCCGAAAACCAGCTGGCGTTCCTTCAAATGCATGAACATTCGTAATCAGCACTGCAGAGGCCATCGCTCCCATAGCAACAAGCAGTAAACTCACAATCCTCATCCAAGGACGGATGCGCTCGGCTGCATACACGTAAATCGACATAAATAAAGCCTCAACAAAAAAGGCATAAATTTCAATTTGAAAGGGTAATGCCATCACTC
Organism: Bacillota bacterium; assembly: GCA_030705745.1. Lineage (GTDB taxonomy): Bacteria > Bacillota > Bacilli > Bacillales > Cytobacillaceae > Neobacillus_A. The sequence continues at coordinate 3,398 of JAUZPT010000180.1, forward strand.
TCCCGATTACTTCCATAAAACCGGGCCAAAGCAGAGACAATTGAACCCCTGCAATCGTTCCTGTTGGAATGCCAACGCCTAAAAGGACTGCAAATGCCTTCGTCCAGCGCTTCGCCATTACCGCATACTCCTTATCTTTTGTTTTTTGGTAAAGAAGTTCAGCGGTTAAAATCATCATCGGCAAGCCGACACCGATCGTCGCAAAAATAATATGAAAGCCCATTGTCGTCCCAAACATTGACCTTGCGATTACCAAATCACTCATTTCCATTTTCCTTTCTTCCATTGGATATAATGGATAGTGTTACCATAATAAATTGGTAATATGTAATTTTTTCTACGAAAAAAACCTCTCCGGTAGTTGGAGAGATTAAAAGTGCAATTATAGCGTATAGGCTGCAGCAACGAAATAATTTCGATTTCCAACCTTAAATTACAAAAAAAATAGGCTTAAACAAAGTCTAAAATTGATTAGACGTAATAAATTTTGTATGCTTATAGAAAAAGATTTGGATGGTGAAAAGAAATGAGCACTCCTAGATTATTGGATGAAATTTTAAATTATAACCAACAGTTCGTACATGATAAAGAATATGAGAAATATGAAACGACGAAATTCCCGAAAAAAAGAATGGTCATCTTGACCTGCATGGATACACGGCTGCTGGAGCTATTGCCTAAAGCGATGAACATGGGAAATGGCGATGTAAAAACAATTAAAAATGCCGGTGCGCTTGTTACACATCCTTTTGGAAGCATCATGCGTAGCATTTTGGTGGCTGTTTATGAGCTTCAAGCTGAAGAAGTACTCGTCATTGGTCACTATGATTGCGGCATGAGCGGCTTGAAATCGGAACATGTGATTGAAAAAATGAAAGAAAGAGGGATAGAGGAGGCGACTTTGGCCACTTTAGACCACTCAGGCATTGATGTTATGGAGTGGCTCCACGGGTTCGACAATGTGGCAGATAGCGTAAAGCATAGTGTAGACATTATAAAAAACCATCCCCTCATGCCAAAGGATACACCGATTCATGGGATGGTCATTGATCCGAAGACAGGGAAACTCGATGTGGCTGTTAACGGATACGAAAAATAGACTGCTCGTCAGTCTATTTTTTCGGCAATTTCTCAGGAACGGGGTCAATTCCGCCAGGATGAAACGGATGGCATTTTCCAATGCGTTTTAACGCCAGCCATCCCCCGCGCCAGGCTCCATGCTTTTTGACAGCTTCCAGCCCATAGTGGGAGCAGGTTGGATAAAATCGGCAGCTCGGCGGTTTTAGAGGTGATATGATTATCTGGTAAAAACGGATGATCCCGATAATGATTGCTTTTCCCATAATGATTTGCTCCTTTGATTTCGTTGAGTACACCATACCATATATAAAATTTGGCGTCTAAAAGTTATAATTCAAATTAAATAGATGAAATTAGTCGGAATTAGAGTTATAATTAAAAGAGATTAAAAAAGGAGTGACATCCATGCCATCAGTAGAAAGCTTTGAGTTAGACCATAATGCTGTAAAAGCGCCATATGTCCGCCACTGTGGAGTCCACAAAGTAGGCAGCGATGGTGTAGTAAATAAATACGATATCCGTTTTTGCCAACCAAACAAGCAGGCAATGAAACCGGATGCCATCCATACACTAGAGCATTTACTTGCTTTTAATATCCGTAAGCATTCTGAGAAATACGACCATTTCGATATTATCGATATTTCGCCAATGGGATGCCAAACTGGTTACTATCTCGTCGTCAGTGGGGAGCCGGAAGTGGAAGAAATTATTGATATGCTAGAAGATACAATGAAGGATGCGGTGGAAATCACCGATATTCCTGCAGCCAATGAAAAGCAATGTGGCCAAGCAAAGCTTCATGACCTTGAGGGGGCAAAGCGCTTAATGCGCTTCTGGCTCGAGCATAGCAAAGAAGACTTGAAGCAGGTTTTTGCCTAATTAAAAAAGCTCCTATCCGTTATGGAATAGGAGCTTTTTTAATGATTTTCGTCGTTAGTGTTAATTGAGTTGTCTTTCTTTTCTTCTGTACGCGGATCGACTGTATGTTTATATGTATAGGCTTTGGAAGTTGTGATGACGCTGAGCAAAAGAACGATAATGACGATGATGACCGAAACAACCAGGATTGTTGACATGAATGTTCCCTCCTCTTTGTATAACTATATTTTATCATTATGTCAGAGAGCAAGAAGTTTTATTTTTCTAATCACGGGTAAAATATTATTTGGAGGGATGATCATGCCAAATAAATTAGTTGATTCAGTTAATGTACAAGTTGCCAACTTCACTGTCATGTATGAAAAGCTTCACCATTTTCATTGGTTCGTCAAAGGACATCATTTCTTTGAACTTCATAAAAAATTTGAAGAATTGTATACGGAAGCAAGCCTTCATCTTGATGAGATCGCCGAGCGCCTGCTGATTAAAGGTGATGTACCTATTTCAACCTTAAAGGAATGTTTGTCTTTGGCAACTATTAAAGAGGCATCAGGGAATGAAAAAACAGAAAATCAAATGGTTCAGACAACAGTAAACGATTTCTCGCAAATGATGGAAGAAATTAAAGAAACGATCTCCTTAGCAGAAGAAGAGGACGATGCGGTAACGGCCGATATGTTCACCGAAATTGCCGAAAGCCTAGGAAAACATGTGTGGATGTTAACAGCCTTTTTGGGAAAATAATAAAACAGCCTGTGCGATTGGTGCAGGCTGTTTTATTTCTATTGTACAATGCAAAAAGAAGCTGATTTATCCAGCTTCCTTTGTCTATTAGTATGTATTGGTTAGTGGATATTTCTGGGATGAAAGGATGGAAACCTTTGTTGCTGATATTCCTCCTGTGCAAATTTCCCCTTTAAACTTTCTATCAAGTACAATCCCATTAAATCATATAGTTCTTGTTTATCCATTTCTTGAAGCAAA
>JAUZPT010000181.1 GCA_030705745.1 Bacillota bacterium
AAATTTGCAAGAAAGGGGGGAATTAATTGAACGGATTAGAAAAATTCATAGGAAAAGAAGTGGAGTTAGAGATTTCAGGCAAAACGATATTTAACGGTATATTGATCGATCTTGGTCTGGATATGACTGTGATTTTTGATGGAAAAAAATTTCTCTATATTCCTCTCATCCATCTACACAGTATAAAAGAAAAAATCGAAATCGAGATTTTTGAGAAACCTCCGCAAATTCTGCCCATCCAAAACCCAACGGAAACAAACCTTTCTTACCGTAAAACGCTAAACAATGCAAAAGGTCAGTTTTTAGAAATATTCGTTACCGGAAATCGCTCGATTCATGGATATATTACAAGTGTTATGAACGATTATATCGTCTTCTATTCTCCAGTCTATAAAACCATGTTTATCTCTATGCAGCATTTAAAATGGCTGACACCTTATTATAACCAACTAACACCTTATACCTTAAGCAAGGAGAACCTCCCGGTAGTTCCTTCTAGTATTCCGATTCTTCGGACGTTTGAAGAGCAGCTGCAGAAATATGTCGGAAAACTCGTTGTTTTTGATATGGGGGACAATCCTGACAAGGTTGGCTTATTATCGTCGATTTCTAACAATATCGTCCAGTTGATTACGGCTGGAGGTGAACCGGTTTTTTGGAAACTTCTACACCTTAAAACCGTACATTTGCCATAATGAACAATTGGTCAGGAAAAAGCACTGTGATCATGATCACGGTGCTTTTGTTATTTTAAAAAATATACGATCACCATCCAGCTTTTATTTTTCAATGAAAAAAAACTGCCCATGTATTTAGGGCAGCCATTGTTGAAATCAGCTCGTGTGAAAAACAAATCTTAACCATAAATAGAGACATAGGAGGGTGAAGAAAACCGTTGGTGGAATGACGATAAAGGTTACCCTCATGTAATGGCTCCACGTGATCTTGACACGATTTTGCTTTAAAATATGCATCCAAATTAAAGTGGCGAGCGTTCCAATTGGCAGAAGAAGGGCTCCAATATCACTGCCTATAATATTAGATAAATAAATCGTCTTTAACATAATCTGCGGCATATGCATTTCGGTTAAGGTGATAGTTCCAACCATTAAGGCAGGATGGTTATTAAATAGGTTTGACAGTATGGTTAACATGGTGCCCATAATAAAGCTGGCGTGGAATACTCCGTCAGATACCAATGGTTCCAGATAGCCAACAAGCCATCGTGTCAATCCGATATTATGCAACCCGAAAATGATGACATACATATTAAAAGCAAAGATAAAAATGTGCCAAGGCGTTTTTTTGAATACATCAATAGGACTAAGTTTTAAGTAGATCCACCTCCAGGCTAACAAGCCGAGAGAGCCTGTGACAGCGACTAATGGTACTGGAATACCAAGATATGATGCAAGAAAAAGAGAGGCTCTGACGACAAAGACAAATGAGAAAACGAGTGTCAATAGCCGTGTTTTTTTTCTAATTATCGTCTGATCCGGTTTTAATTGGAGAGGATGGAACCGTTCTGCAACTAAGAATTGTTCGTTAGATATCATAGGGAGTTTGACGGGCAGTTCTTTATAAAATACCACATATAACATGAAACTCAGAAAGCATAACCCAAGAAAAGCCGGTACAAACATCATAATCGTGTATTGGTAGAGGTCTAGTCCAATTATCTTTAAAGAAATTAAATTCACGATATTACTGACACCGATAGGCGCACTTGAAGCCGTTGCAATTAATGCTCCACTGATTAAATAAGGGGATTTTTGCTTGTGTTTAAGTCCGAGTCGTGATAAAAGCAACAAAAGAATGGGAGTTGTAATTAGGATGCTTCCATCATTATTGAAAAGTGTTGTCATTAAGAAGCAAAGTAAATTCGTTAACCAAAAAAGCCTTTTTCCTGACCCCTTTGATTTTTCATGAATTTTTGCCGCCAACCAATGAAAGAATCCGAAGCTCTCAAGCGATACGGCCATTACCATTGTTGCAATGATTGTAATAGCTGCACCAGAAACTTTTGAACTTATATCTCCTAAATCTGACACTGTCACTGTTCCGCTCAAAAAAATGAGAATAGCACCTAAGGTTGTAGGAATCGCTTCATTTAATCCTCTTGGGCGCCAAAGGACAAGAACCATGGTTAAAAAAAAGTGAAAATCGTGAATCCTATCGCAAATGGACTCATAAATTCACCTCATTTCTTTCTTATTAGGCTATTTATCCTCCTAGAATATTGTCTAATAATTATATTTGTACTGTATGTATACGTGTCCTATAGGGTAGTTGTACTAAACGTTTCCATTAATTTTAGAAAAATCCATGAATGTCCATATTGAAATGAGCTTGTGTACGTAAAGGCTCCGATGTTATTGATTACGAGAGAAGCGTTTTTCTAATATAACGTACAAAACTCTGAGTAATCTGATCTAATGGAAGGAACGAATGTTCTGAATTATTTTTTTCATAATGAAGGAAGATCCGATTCTGCTATAATAAAAGCATGGATTTTGCTGACAAACGCTAAAGATTTAACAGAGCGGAAAAGCAGGAAGAAGAAAGAGGTGCGGAAAAATGAAGTTTATTCATACGGCTGATTGGCATTTAGGAAAGCTTGTGCATGGTGTATACATGACGGAGGAGCAAAGCGAAATACTGAAGCAGTTTGTCGATGTTGTCGAGGAAGAAAAACCCGATGCGGTTGTTATCGCCGGGGACTTATACGACAGGTCTGTGCCGCCTACAGACGCCGTCGATTTATTGAATGAAGTCCTATTCAAGATTAACATCGAACTGAAAACACCAATTATAGCAATTTCAGGAAATCATGACAGCGCAGAACGGTTATCATTCGGAAGCTCCTGGTATAAGCAAAGCCAATTTTATTTAACAGGCAAACTGGAGAATCACCACCAGCCAGTGCGCATTAATGGCGTAAATTTTTATCTTGCACCGTATGCTGAACCGGGAACGGTACGGCAATTGTTGAAAAATGACAGCATTCATTCACATCAGGAAGCGATGAAAGGCTTGATCAGCAAGATTGAAGAGAGCATCAATCCGAATGAGCCTAATGTATTTGTTGGACATGCTTTTGTCCTTGGAGGAGCGACATCGGAGTCTGAAAGGACTTTGTCCGTTGGTGCTTCGGGATGTGTCCACGCAGATTTATTTGCGCCGTTTTCGTATACAGCTCTCGGACATTTGCATAGTCCTGAGGCAATTCGCCACGACACGATTAAATACTCAGGGTCGCTCATGAAATATTCTTTTTCCGAAGCGAAACATACGAAGTCGATATCGATAGTGGAAATGAATGAAGATGGCAGCTTTGTGCATCGAACAAGGTCGCTTAAGCCAAAAAGGGACATGCGCGAGCTGGAAGGTTATTTGGACGAGCTCCTCGATCCTTCATTTTTTGAAAAAGAAAAATTGGACGATTTCTTGAAAATCACACTGCTCGACGAAGGATCACTGCTCGATCCGATTAATAAACTCCGGCAAATCTATCCGAATGTTCTCCATCTTGATAAAAAAATTGAACTGACGGATCTGAAAAAGAAGCACACACTTGCAACTGCCCAGCGTGAAAAGAAAACGGATATGGAGCTTTTTCAGCAGTTTTATGAAGAAATGACAACGTCTGAATTTACGGAAGCCAAAAAAACGGTCATGACCGATGTGATTGATAAAGCGTTGAGGGAGAGTGTGCAAAAATGAAGCCGTTGAAATTGAAAATGCAAGCATTTGGCCCGTATGCCGGTGTAGAGTCCATCGACTTTACCGCGCTTGAAAACCGTACGATGTTCGTCATTTCGGGGAAAACGGGTGCGGGAAAAACGACGATTTTTGATGCGATCAGCTATGCGATATATGGGAAAGCAAGCGGAGAAGATAGAAACGGGCCTGAGCTTCGCAGCCAATTTTCCAGTGATGATTTGGAAACCGAGGTTTCGCTTGAGTTTTCATTACGCGATAAAATGTATCATATCATTCGCTCCCCTCAGCAGGAACGGCAGAAGAAGTCTGGAGAAGGCGTAAGGTTGATTGGAGCGAAGGCGGAGCTGTACACCTGGGATGAAAGTGGAGAAAAAAAGCTCCTGGCGGCAAAAGTGAATGAAGTGGAAGAGAAAATCAAGGAAATCATGCTGATCGACAGCAATCAGTTCCGGCAAATACTAATGATTCCCCAAGGTGAGTTCCGGAAGCTGCTCACATCAGACAGCAAGGATAAGGAACTGATTTTACAGCGCTTGTTTCACACTCAATTTTACAAAAGTATTGAAGAAAAGCTGAAGCAGGAAGCGTCAGAGTTAAAGGCGACTGTAGAAACCCAGGTTAATGCACGAGGCGAAGCGATTCGGCGCATCCAAGTTTTTGAGAATGACGATTTAAAAAGCTACATCGATGCAGGCAGCACAAATGATACGTTAATTCTTCCCCTTTTGCATGAAGAAATCAACAGCATGGGAGCGGTGCTGGAGAAATTGACGCAAGAAGCTGATAAAAAGAAGAGCGAGCGTGAAGAACTTCTAAAGAAACATGTGGAAGCAAAAGCGATCGTGAATCAATTTGTTCAGCTGAATGATTTGAAGCAGAAAAAAGAGAGCCTCGAGGGGCGCAGAGAAGAATTTTTGACGAAAGAGCAATCGGTTGCCCTTGCACAAAAAGCCAATCTTCTCGCCAAGCAGGAGGAATTGTGCCATCGATTGAAGCAGGATGTGGAAGAAGCACGAACCAAGCAGGAATCGTACATTAAACAAGTTGATATTTTTGCCGCAAAGCTTGTGGAAAATGAGAGGGACCTCGAACACGAAACGGCAAAAGAACCGGAACGCAAAGCGGCTGACGATGAGTGTTATCGCCTGCAGATGATAAAAGACGACGTGTATTCGTATGCGGAAATGAATAAAAAGGCAGAGACCTTGAAAAACGGCCTTGCCGTGAAAAAGAAGGAAAAGTCCGTTGCGGAAGAGAGTTTGCGGTCTCTTGAGACACAGCTGCAGGAATTACAGCTGCAAAAAAGCGAAATCGAGAAGGCGCAGTTAACTTTTTCGGAAAATGGACGTCTGCTTGATAAATTGAAAAATGGTCTCGATCAAGTGGCGAAATTCGAAAGAACATTCACCCGGCTGAATCAGCTATCGAAAGAGCTGGAAGTAAAAAAAGGGGTGTTTGAGAAGGAAACGGCACGATTTGATGATGCAAGGGCATATTTGGAAGAGATCGAATTTCAATGGATGAGCGGGCAGGCAGCCATTCTCGCGTCAACATTACGGAGCGATGAAGCATGCCCCGTATGTGGTTCAGAGCATCATCCGATGCCGGCACATAGAGAAAGCAGTGAGATTCCGAATGAAAAAGATTTAAAAGCGGCGAAGTCCCAGGCAGCAAAGGTTGAGCAGGAAAAAACAGCTGCCCAAATGGCGTTGTTTGAGTGCCAGTCACAAAAGAATAGCGCAGAAAATGAGGTTCAGTCACTTCTTGATGAAATCAAGTTGGAGCATCCAAATGCAACTAAAGAAAATTACAAGGACATCAAGGACGATTTAAGTTTTCAATTTACAAATTTGACTCAGGCGCAGCTTAAGTTAAGTTCCTTGTTGAAAAATCTCGGTGCGGTAAACGAGGCCATTGAAAGTGGTGTCAGCAAACAAGAAAGTTTTGGGCAAAACATCAACCAATTGACAGAGCTCATAAATGATATGACTGTAAAATATACACAGCATGAGACGAACCTTAAAAGAATGACAGAGCAAATTCCAGAAACGCTGCGGTCGATTTCAGGCTTTGAAAAAGCAGTAGAAGTTGCGAAGGCCCTGCAGCAATCTTTAAAAAGGAAGCTCGAACAAGCGCAGCAAACGTTTTTGAAAACGAAGGAAAACCACGGTACCGAAATGGCCAGGCTTGAGGAAACGGTAAACCTGTTAAACAATCGCCAAAGCACTCTCGTGAAGGAACGCGAGGTTTTCAGGGGAAGTATGGAAGCTCAAGGTTTTGAGACGTACCGAGCTTATGAGGAAGCGAAACGGACGGAAGCGGAAATTGTGCGCATGGAGTCCGAGATTCGGTCATACCGCGAACAATTCCGTTCTATTTCTGATCAATTTACACAATTAAACGACCTGTTAACCGGGGTCACCGCTCCTGATCTGGAAGCAATGGAGATGATCCTCGCAAAGCTCGGTGAAGAGGTAAGAGCCCTTGATGAACGCCAGCGGGACCTTTATTTGAAGAAAAGGGATAACGTCGAAATTGCAGAGAAAATTGAACGTTTGAATAAGGATATGAAGACGCTTGAAGAGC
>JAUZPT010000182.1 GCA_030705745.1 Bacillota bacterium
ATTGCCGGAAAATGGCTTGAACGTGCAGGGCATCAAAAGGTGCTGCTATCCGCACTTCTCATTTTCTTTATCGCTTCCCTTTTATATTTCATTCCAAAAACCCTTCCTGGATTACTTTTGATTCGTTTTTTACATGGGGTTGGCTTTGGTATGGCAACGACTGCAGTGGGTGCGATCGTCGCTGATATCATCCCGGATGCAAGGCGTGGAGAAGGAATGGGATATTTTATAATGTCAGCTAATTTGGCAATGGTTCTGGGTCCTTTTATTGGAATCATGACCATTCAGCAATTTGGTCCGACCATTCTTTTCACCTTCAGCGTGGTTGGAGCGTTAGGGTCGTTACTTACAGGCATGAGTGTAAAATTATCACAAAGAAATCATATGAAACAGGCACACTCCTCTTCTCCTTTTTCTTTTCGAGCCTTTTTCGAAACTTCCGCCGTTCCGATATCGATTGTCGGTTCGTTCTTTGCACTCGTGTACTCGTCCATTCTGTCCTTTGTATCAGTTTACGCAAATGATATTCATCTTGGAACAGTTTCCAGCCTTTTCTTTGTCGTATATGCGGTGGTTCTCTTAATTTCAAGGCCATTTACAGGCAAATGGTTTGACCTCCGCGGTGCAAACATAATTGTATTCCCGTCAATTATTTTATTTGCACTTGGCATGTTTATTTTAAGTAAAAGTGGTTCAGCTGGCAGTTTCCTCTTTTCAGCTGGCTTGATCGGCCTAGGATGGGGTACCATTTTCCCAACGTTTCAAACGATTGCTATTCAGGATGCCGCGCCACATAAAAGAGGTTTGGCAACTGCTACCTTTTTATCAATCTTTGATACCGGAATTGGACTTGGTTCCTTTATCGTAGGTGTGGCAGTAGCAAAAATAGGATTTCGTTCGTTTTATTTTTTAAGTTCGTTTTATATAATGGCAGGCGTCATTCTCTATTATTATCTGCATGCGAGAAAACAAAAAGCAGCTGAGGAATATAAAAAACGCAATGCAGCTTAAACGTATCTGAACTTAACCAGGAAAGTTATTGAAAAATACATTAGTTAAATTTGAAAGTTTTTAAAACTATCCATAATTGACAATTTTCCCCCTTACCATTTAACATTACGGTATCTTTAAAGAATACAAGCAATTATTTTATGTTTTACATTCAGCAAGGGGGAAAGGTTATATGGTTGAAAAAGATCAAAATCTTAAGTTCGTTGTTGCCGGATTGCTGCTTGGCATCTTAATGGCTGCAATGGATAATACAATCGTTGCAACGGCGATGGGAACGATCGTTTCCGATTTGGGCGGGTTTGATAAGTTCATTTGGGTAACATCGGCTTACATGGTTGCAGTAATGGCAGGAATGCCGATTTTCGGAAAGCTTTCCGATATGTATGGAAGAAAGCGATTTTTTATATTTGGACTTGTTGTTTTCCTCCTCGGATCAGCACTTTGCGGAATTGCGCAAAGCATCGTACAATTAAGTATTTTCCGCGCCATTCAGGGCATTGGTGGTGGCGCGCTTATGCCAATTGCCTTCACCATCGTTTTTGATATTTTCCCACCTCAAAACAGAGGGAAAATGACAGGCTTGCTTGGAGCCGTTTTCGGTGCATCGAGCGTGCTAGGGCCTTTATTAGGCGCCTATATTACCGATTATATTAGCTGGCATTGGGTTTTTTATGTGAATGTTCCAATTGGGATTTTATCCTTCTTTTTTATCGTCCGTTACTATAAAGAGTCTTTGGTTCATTCCAAACAAAAAATCGATTGGCTTGGAGCAATTACACTCGTAATTTCCGTGGTCAGCTTGATGTTTGCTTTGGAATTGGGTGGAAAACAGTACGATTGGAACTCCATTCAGATTTTGAGCTTATTCGGAAGCTTTTTCGTTTTTTTAGTTGCTTTTTTCTTCGCCGAGGTAAAAGCAGAGGAACCGATTCTCCCGCTATGGCTATTTAAGAAACGCTTGTTTGCAACATCGCAGCTATTGGCCTTTTTATATGGTGGTACGTTTATTATATTAACCGTTTTTATTCCAATTTTTGTTCAGGCAGTTTTTGGCGGTTCGGCGAAAAATGCCGGTTTAATCCTGACACCAATGATGTTGGGGTCCGTTGCCGGCAGCTCATTTGGCGGTATTTTCCTGACAAAAACGTCATTTCGGAACTTAATGTTTGTATCCATTCTTTCTTATATCACAGGTATGTACTTCCTTGGAACGATGACACCTGAAACGTCGAGGACATTGGTGACTCTTTATATGATTTTAGTAGGTTTTGGCGTCGGTTTCTCCTTTTCACTTTTGCCGACGGCATCAACGCACAATTTGGAGCCGCAATACCGCGGTACTGCAAATTCGACGAATGCATTTCTTCGTTCTTTCGGGATGACGCTAGGTGTCACTATTTTCGGATCGATTCAGAGCAGCATGTTTACCGATAAATTAAAAGAAGCGTTCAAAGGCATGCATGGTTCAGGCGGATTCAAAATGGGCGACCCTCGACAAATTTTCCAGTCTGGTACACGTGCAAAAATTCCACCTTTTATTTTGGATAAAATTATCAATGCGATGTCAGTATCGATTACACATACGTTCATGCTCGCATTAATACCGATTGTCATTGCACTAATAACCATCTTCTTCATGGGCAAGGCAAGAGTGGAAATTACCAAAAAGGCTACTAATTAAAAAAACGCGGAGAGTGTATAGAACTCTCCGCGTTTTTTTGTTTATGCAAAATTAGTTTTCTTGAGCGCTTTTAACCTTTGTATCAACTAGTTCCATAAAATCTTTTTCAATCTCTTTTAATTTCTTTTGGCTTTGCTCGAGGCTAGAACTGTTTACACCGAAATAAAATTTCACTTTTGGTTCAGTCCCTGATGGCCTTAAGCAGACCCAAGAACCATCTGTAAATGTATATTTTAATACATTCGACTTTGGAAGATCGATTTTTTCAGTTTCATTGCCTGCAACCTTAATTCCTGTTAAGTAATCTTCAGCGGTTAAAACCGTCAAGCCGCCCAATTTTGTCAATGGCTCGGAACGGAAAGAAGCGAGGATTTTCTGGATCAATTCTGCTCCGTCTTTTCCTTTTAACGTTAAGGAACGAAGACCTTCCTGATAGTAGCCGTATTTTTCAAAAACCTGCATTAAGCCTTCGTAAAGCGACATGTCTTTTTTCTTGTAATACGCGCATACTTCAGTAGCTAGAAGAGCCGCCTGCACCGCATCTTTATCACGCGCAAAGTCGCCAATTAAATAGCCGTAACTTTCTTCATAACCGAATAAAAAAGTATAGTCGCCTGATGCTTCATATTCATTTATTTTTTCAGCGATAAATTTAAAGCCTGTTAGTACGTCGATTGTATCCAAATTGTATTCCGCTGCAATCTTTCTGCCAATTTCGGATGTGACAATCGTTTTTAGAACGACGCCGTTTCTCGGAAGCGTACCTTTTGCCGTTTTTTCAGTCAAAATATAATCGAGCAATAAGGCACCTGTCTGGTTGCCAGTAAGGACAACATACTCCCCTTCTGGATTTTTCACTGCAATTCCCAGCCTGTCTGCATCCGGATCAGTGGCAATTAAAAGGTCTGCACCTATTTTCTTTCCATCTCGTATCGCTAGTTCAAATGCCGCGTGTTCCTCAGGATTTGGGCTTTTTACGGTTGAAAATTCAGCATCAGGTAATTCCTGTTCCGCAACAATATGGACATTTTGATAGTTCAGTGCCTGAAGTGCTGCTCGAACGGGCTTGTTAGCCGTCCCGTGGAGCGGTGTAAATACAATCTTAATGTCCGTTTCTTTGGCAAGGTTTGGATTTTCTGAAATCGTAACTAGCTTATCTGTGTATGCAGCGTCAATTTCAGGTCCAATCATTTTAATTAACCCAGCTTCACGCAATTCAGTTTCATTTTTCACTTCAATAAGCAGCTCGTTTTCGATTTCATTTACTTTGGCGATGACAAGATCGGCGCTTTCAGGAGGAAGTTGTCCACCATCGGTACCATATACCTTATATCCGTTGTATTCAGGTGGATTATGGCTGGCCGTCACTACAATGCCAGAAAAAGCATTAAGATAACGCACAGCAAAAGAGAGCTCTGGAGTAGGTCTTAATTCTTCAAACACATAGGTTTGAATTCCCCTAGTAGCTAGCGTTTTCGCAGCTTCCATTGCAAATTCGGGTGATTTATGGCGAGAATCGTAGGCGATGACAACACCTCTTTTTTTCGCTTCAACACCTTGAGAATCAATAAAGGCTGCCAAACCTGCAGAAGCCTTGCGGACCGTATATAAATTCATTCGGTTTGTGCCGACGCCAATTTCACCGCGCATTCCACCGGTTCCAAATTCGAGGTTTTTATAAAATACTTCTTCAAGTTGCTTCTCATCACTCTTCATTGCTTCTAATTGCATCTTCAGTTCTGTATCTAACTGATTAAAATGAAACCATCTATCAGCTGTAGCATTCCAGGTCATAATATCTCCTCCTGCATTTCCTTTACTTATTTGTTCGTTTTTTTTTGAAATAATCCTTTAAAAAACGTGAATTTTATAAGGTTTTCAAATGAGAAAACGTTCCTTCCTCATTTTATATGTAAATTATCTTTTTTTCCATTCTTGCTTTCACCATTTTCACAAATTGAAATAGTCCATGAACAAATCTTTATGAGCATTTGAGAAATTGTTGGTTTTCGCTTAAAATTAAAAAAGCCTGCATCCGCAGGCCTTTCCTCTTTAAATAAGCATTTCATTAGCTGCACTTGTGTAGACGCTAAAACTGTCATTTTTTAAATCTTTGGCATGCAGGAAATGGATATAATCAAAAGGAAAATAAAATCCGAACTCTTTTAATGTAGCGGCATTTTTGTTGAAGAGAAATTCATAGTGTTCCTGGGGAATGTTCGATTCCAAAATAAAGATCATTATTTGGAGGCAGGACATGACATGAAATGCTTCTCTTAATGTGTCGAAATGTTGAAATTGTCCCTCGGAAGCATATAAGACTTTTAATCGTTGAAATTTCATTATTTCTGTATCATTAAAATAAAGAGGAAATATATTTGAATAAAAATACTGAATCAATACACTTATTTCTTCCTCCTGACTTGGTGTTGATGCAAAAACAATCTTCACTTGAAACCCACCTTTGTCATCCTTTTATCTTTATATTATCTTTTTTTAGAATACCATAGTTGACATTTAAAAACGGGTGGTAATAATACCCACGTATCAGGTAATGATTTACATAATTCCGGACCAAAGTTACGGGATAGTAAATTACAAAAATTCTTTATTATACAAGGAGTATTTATGCTGCGATTTAAAAAAATGGGCAAGTGGATTGAATTTACGATTCAAGATAATTGGTCAGGGATTACTGTAGATAGTATTTTTCGCGAAAAGTGGAAGGCACCGAAAAAATTCATTCATACTTTTCGGACGGAGAAAAAAGTAACAGTAGATGGGGAACCTGTAAATTGGGATGCCCCCTTGGCTACAGGTTCTAAAGTACAAGTCCGTTTGTTTGATGAAGAGACTTCAGATTTGAAACCTGCCTTTTTGGATGTACCTGTATTATATGAAGATGATCACTTGATTGTTTTTAATAAGCCTCCTTTTATGAGGGTACATCCTAATTCGATTGAGGATGTGGGAACACTTGCCCAAGCTGCTGCATTTCATGTACAAGCTCAAGGAGAATTAACTTGTGTTCGCCATATACATAGACTTGATAAAGATACGACGGGTGCCATCTTATTTTCCAAACATTCGTTAGTTGGAGCGCTTTTGGATCAGATGCTGGAAAAAAGGGAAATTAAAAGAACTTATTTAGCAATCATTGATGGCATTTTCCCTCAAAAAAAAGGAATATTTACAGACCCGATCGGGAGGGATCGCCATCATCCTACGAAGAGGAGAGTATCTTCAACTGGACAGAAGGCGATTACTCATTTCAAAACGATCAAGATTGACCAGAAAAAAAGGCTTACAATGGTAAAATGCTGGCTTGACACAGGAAGAACACATCAAATTCGAGTACATTTCAGCCACGCCGGATTCCCTCTTGCTGGAGACGCTGTATATGGGGGAAGACCAGTATTTAAACGACAAGCCTTGCATGCGGTTAAACTGGAATTCACCCATCCTTTGACAGGAGAATTCATTGTATGCCATGCCCCTTTTACTGACAATCCAGTTATTTTTAAAGATATTGATATTTACTCTATTTGAACTACCCCTCCTTACACACTGAAGAGTCTTGAATAAGGGGATTCCTAAGTACAGAGATCGATG
>JAUZPT010000183.1 GCA_030705745.1 Bacillota bacterium
ACTTATTCACGAACAAGGAAAAGATCCTTCTGAAATCTCACGTAAAGACGAAATTTGGACCTCGGTTTCAGGCTTGATAACGATTGCCGGGGGGAAATTGACCGGATACCGAAAGATGGCAGAAATTGTTGTGGATTTGCTGGCAAATCAACTAGTTAATAACACTATTGTTTTTAAGGAGTGCCGAACTAAACAGCTGCCGATTTCTGGTGGACATGTAGGTGGTTCGGAAAATTTCACAGCATTTATTCGAACACACATAACTGAAGGAATAAAAGCAAGCTTAAAAGAAAACGATGCAAAAGAGTTAGCAACAATGTATGGTTCAAACGCTCCCATTTTATTTGAAATATCAGCAAATAGACGACATGAAGCAGAACAATATAATCTTCCTCTCACACTTTTTGCGAAACTTGTTTATGGTATTGAACACGAAATGGTTGCAACCCCAGTTGACTTTTTTTGTCGTCGCACAGGGGATTTACTTTTCAATTTTGAACTAGTTAAAAAGTATAAAGAAGAAGTAATTCAATACATGACAGTACGATTAATGTGGACTGAAAAACAAACACAGGGTTATCGAAAAGAATTAGAGAACTTTATGATTGACGCCATAATACCATCTGATGACCCCAATCGTAGCATGGAAATTGAAAAACTCTCATGGTGAGAGTTTTTTTCTCTTATTAAAGGCTAATGCTTCTTAATATTTAACTCCAACAGGTTCATTTTTAATGCTATGCAGAGCATACAATAGCTAAAAAGAGAGCCGGGGGATAGTATGTATAATGTTCTGATGTTTGTCGATTCTGGTGTGGATGATTCATTTGCCTTAATGTATGCGCTCTTGCATCCTCAGATTAATTTAGTTGGGGTTGTCAGCGGATATGGAAACATAACTAAAGAACAATCGGTTATGAACACGGCCTATTTATTGAAACTTGCCGGTAGGGAGGACATCCCCATCATTGCCGGAGTTGCTGGACCTCTTTCAGGTGAAATAAGTACATATTACCCGGAAATACATGGTGAAGAAGGACTGGGGCCAATCAGGCCACCTGCCGATTTAAAAAACGTTAAAATTTTCGACGTTAATAAAATCATTGAAATTGTAAATCAATACAGTGGAAACTTAATCATCGTGGGGGTAGGGCGCCTAACAGATCTTGCTCTTCCATTCATCATTTATGGAAAAGATGCATTAAAAGATGTAACAGCTTTTTATTTGATGGGGGGTGCATTTTTGGTGCCTGGAAATGTTACATCTGAAGCAGAAGCTAATTTTTATGCCGATCCTATTGCAGCTTATACAGTAGTGGAGAAAGCAAAGAATATTTTTTTACATCCATTAAATATTACTAATAAAGCGATAATTACACCTGAAGTGATCGACTTTTTGGCAGAAAATAGCCCGAGTCCTTTTAAACCGTTAATTAAGCCTGCGTTTGATTACTATTTCGCTGCTTATCAAAAGCTTGTTCCTGGTATTAAAGGAGCACCGATACACGATGTCGTCCCGCTCATTGCACTAACAAATCCAAACCTCGTAAAATATATTCCCCGAAGAGTACGAGTGGAGCAATTTGGTAATGCGAGGGGAAAAAGCAGTGCTGACTTCCGACCGAAACCAGATGCAGAACCGGTTGATTCGCTTGATAATATTGGAATGGAAGCAGATATACAAAAATTTGTCATTAACTTTATGGAAATCTTTTTAAGGGCTGCCCCTCATAAAAAAAAGGAATCATAAAACTAAACCCTGAATGAAAAGCTTTAAAAAAAGAACGCTTTTTAGTAGTAATTGTATATGACGGATAACTGGCCAATTTGACTTTTGACGGTTTTTGGGATAAAATGAGGATATATTTTTTAGTTCGAAAAATACATTATTTGATTGAGTGGTCGTAACTTCACAGATATGGGCAGCTTTGAACTCCTGTATCAGTTACGCTTTTTTTATTTTTGTATGTATGATTATCGCGGAGGTGACCATTCATGGCATTTGGCAGAAGAAATGATGAAGAAGTCGTGAAGGAAGAAACAAAAGTTTGGGAATGCACTTCAGAAACTTGCAATTGTTGGATAAGAGACAATTTTAAAAGCAGTGAAGTACCTAAATGTCCTATTTGTAAAAGCGAAATGAGACAATCTACTAAGGAATTGCAAGCAATAGTCAACCACAGTAAAAATTTCATGTAAGTTGCACGTTTTAGGCGAAACTCAAGTGTAAGCAATAGTTTTTAAATTAAAAAAGCAGGAGATTACTTCCTGCTTTTTTATTGTTCACCTATAATGTTTTGTTTGCAAAATGAATTGACCATTTCTTCCTCTTCTTCTTCCAAAGAGAAGTCGAAATATTTTCCGGTTCCTTTTTCGAAAAGATGATATTGTAATACTTTTCCTTCCCCTTCATTAATTCCATATATTACTTTCAATCCAATTCCATTTTCAGAAAAAAGCTCATCTTCCTCATCTACCTCAAGATCAAGCAAAAACTCATAGCGATCTCCAGCTAATAATCCAAATGGATCTTTTAGTATTTCAATAGTATGTCCCGTGATTTTCATCCAATCATCCTTTTCTTTGTCATCACTTTTATTATACACATTTTTTGGACATACATGAAGCGCAGTGAAAAAAGCATATTATTTGTTTAAAGGAAGATTTTTTTGTAAAAAGAATGATATATAGGTATAGTAGATTTAATGTTAAATTTTGCATTATATTCATTTAAGGAGCGTTTTATGCAAGACCAACAAATGAGAATCGAAAACAAGAAATTGAAAGAAGAATTAAAACTATATAAAAATCTCATTTCCGAATTGCCCTTTTCATTCACTTATAAAGATTTCGACCTGGGAATTCAAATGGAAAAAAAGTATCGTACAAGTAATGTCACGACCTTACACCAAATATCCGAAGTACCTTACATAGAGCGCAAAAATGAGTTTACCATTACATCAGATTTTGATCTTGATTTTGAAAAGATTGAAGGTTTTCTATCTTCTATATTAGATTATGTACCCCATCATATTGTGTTTATTGATAAGAATGGAATCATTACACTATGTAATCTTAAGGCTGCGAAGGATCTGCAGGTGAATCGTGATGAAATGATTGGAAAACATATTCGAGAGCTTTTAAAAATACCTGACGAGCAAATCGCCTTGCTTCAAACTCTTCATTCACAAAAGCCTATATTTGACAAGGAAATCCTTGACAGGAATTATGGTATCACCAATACAAGAATTATTTATAATTCTGATGGTTCCATCAAACGAATCGTCGGGTTGTTCTTATTTTTAAACGGGATAAAGGAAGCGGAAAAACAAGCGCTCGCTGGACGAATTGCTGCGGGGATAGCTCATGAGATTCGTAATCCTTTAACAACCGTTAGAGGGTACCTGCAACTTCTTCAATCATCGGTTGATCAAGGAGTATCTGAACTGTTTACTACTCTTCTAATTCCTGAAATTGACCGGGCCAATAAGATAATCAACGATTTCTTAAGCATTTCAAAGCCTTCACAATTCTCTACAGAGAAACTCCAGATTGCAGAGCTTATTGAAGGATATATCGGTAATTTCTTAAATAGGGAGGCCCATTTGCATAACGTGAAAATGGAATACCATATTCACGCTTCACTTAAGGATTGTTATATTGAAGGAAACCGCGATGAGCTTTTACAAGTTTTCATTAATTTATTCAGCAATTCTATACAAGCGGCTAAGGAAACACTGCCAGAGATAATCGTTTCCGCACAGAGGAAAGGTGGTATGGCTTACATCCAGTTTGCTGATAATGGTATGGGAATTAAATCATCCATTTTAAATCATATTTTCGATCCGTTTTTTTCGACAAAAGATGATGGGACAGGACTCGGTTTATCGGTTTCAAAGAAAATCATTGAGAATCATAAAGGGGAAATAAGGGTGAACAGCGGTCCTTCAGGCACTGTATTTTCATTGGAAATTCCTATTGTAATAAATACCCCCATTGAATAAAAAGCACTTCAACTGAAGTGCTTTTTGTTTTGAAAAAATGTATGTTTAAGAAGGCGTGCGTGAGAAATCCTTCATGACATTCATGGAAAACGTCAGTTTTTGTATTTTACTCCTGGCTTTATTCCCTTGAATCCAACGATCGCAGAAATAATTGCAAGACTGCTTAAAAGTACAAAAATCCATGGGGTGGAACGCTTTATCAGTAGCGCAATAACAGGCGGACCAGCGGCTACTCCGATAAATCTCATAGAGCTGTATAGGGAGGTGATAGTACCTCGTTCCTCTTTTTCTATTCCTTCTGTAATCAGAGCATCGAGGCATGGAAGGCCGACCCCTATCCCAATTCCGCTCAACAGAAACATTGATATCATAAACCATAGTTGAATGGAAAAATATAAGGCAGCGATTGCAAGAGCAGAAAGAATAATTCCGCCAATAATAAGCCATTTCATTAAAAGTTTATTTTTTTTGATTACCTTCCCAGTAATAAAGGAGGAAAGGCATAATGCCCCTAAAGGAATTGCAAGGAAAAACCCCTTCTTTAAATTTTTGATTGCGTATTCTTTTTCAAAGGTTTCGGACAAGTAAAACAGGCAGCCGAATAGAACAAACATCAAAATGCAGCCAATAAAAAAGATCGAGAAGAGCCATTTTCCTTTTTCGGTAAAAATTTTCTTAACATTTTTAAAAAAATGTTTAAAGGGAATCGGCTTTTCGGTCGTTTTAGGACATTTCACCAGCAGAAGAATCAATATGATAGAAATGGAGCAAAAGACCGGGAAGGAGAAAAAGGGAAGAAACCAAAAAAATCCTGCTAGAAATGCGCCTAAAATCGGACTTAGTACCTTACCAAAGGTGTTTGAGGTTTCGATCATCCCCAGTGTGCTGCTCACTTCATCATCACTTTTAAACATATCTCCAACGAGTGGCAAAACGATAGGTGCAGCACCTGCTGCACCAACTCCCTGCAGGGATCGACCGAGCAAGATGACCCAATAGGCATCTGCCATTTTCCATGCGGCCCACCCTGAGATAAGTCCACCTATTCCAGCAATTACCAAACTAGGAATGATGACTTTTTTTCTGCCAACATGGTCAGAAATATAACCGGCAACGGGAATAAGAAAAATTGCTACAATTGAATAAACCGTGATGATCATGCTTGTTTGAAACGCCGAAATGGATAACTTTTTTTCCATAGAAGGTAAAACCGGAATTAACATCGAATTACCTAGTGTCATAACTAAAGGGATGGATGATAACGAGAGAATCGCCCATTTTTGACTAGAAGCTTTGGAACCCTCATTGGTATGATTCTTTTCATTGAACTCTGGTTTCTGGCATAATTGTTCAATATTATCCATCTACTTTGATTCCTCCTGCATACTGGCACTACTTTTACTATTTACTTTTTTGTGGAAATTAAAAAATAATGGTGTTACCTAATAATGGAAGATAAAGGTGAGATATGAATAAAGCTAAAATAGTTAACCTTGCCATCGGAAAACCTAAAGAATATAAATGGAATAATTCATTGGAGCAATCGGCGATCGGCAAAACATCTGTCGAAAAATTGATCGTAAAAAAAGCGGAAATCAACGGAGACAATGTAGCCAATCTCGAATTTCATGGTGGTATGGACCGAGTAATTTGCCTATATCCTGCCGAACATTATGAGCAATGGGAGCAGGAATTTAATACGAGTCTCTCTATTCCGGCCTTCGGTGAAAATATAACAGCAAGCGGCATGAAGGAAGAAGAAATCTGCATTGGAGATATCTTTAAAATCGGGGATGCAATTGTTCAGGTAACCCAGGGGAGAATCCCGTGCTCGACCATTTCAAAATATAATCACATCGACCTTTTCCTTAAAAGGGTGTATGAATCCTGCTTGACCGGATATTTTTTCAGAGTGATTGAAGAAGGCTGCATTTCCAGTGATTCAACGATCGAATTGATGGAACGGCATTCGAAAGGGGTTACCGTATTAAAAGCCACCCAAGTACTATTTCATGATTCGAAAAATGAAACGGCTATAAAAGAGATTCTCGAAGTCAATGAATTGGCTGATGTATGGAAAAAACAATTTTTAAAGGCTCTAAAATAAATTATCTTTAATCAATTTAAATCCTTGACAACTTTAATGTATATGTCATATCATGATAACCAACATAAAGAATATGAAGGGCAATGAGGAAGAGTAGTAGCTGTTACGGATTCTTTAGAGAGCTGATGGCCGGTGAAAATCAGTGTATACGTAATTGTGAATGGACTTCTAAGCCTCCAAACCGAACCTCTAT
>JAUZPT010000184.1 GCA_030705745.1 Bacillota bacterium
AACAAATTTGTTATCCGAAGATAAAGAAGATAACCAAAGCCAAAATGTCGCTAAAATTATGCTTAACTGAGACGCTATACCAGGCAAATGATTGGCGTGAAGCATAAAATTGGGTGTCGATAACCCGTGTACAGAAAACATTTGGGCGAGCGAGATGAAAGATAACGAGAGAAAGGTTACCTTTATATTTCGGATACGATTCCCAACTATGCCCACCGCTATCGCAATAATGGTGGCCATAATGGCTACTAAACTTACAATATAAAAGTGGCCTTTTGGCATAACGAAGGAAGGATCTAAAAAGATTCCTTTGTGAAGACATTCAAATAATAGAAAGGGAAGGATTACGGCAAGCATTGGACCGATAAAACTGTAATTCTTCATAATAGGTCTCCATCAATTCAAATAGTTATCTTAATTTTTTTATATTAAATTATTATAACATATTGAATATTAAAATATTATTATTATAATAATTCTGAATATTCTTTCTACAAAAGCAAAAACCCTGCTATCTTCAACGTTGGCAGGGTTTGTATTTACTTTTCGAAAAGGTTTGCTTCCTAGCTTTTAAACCGATATCCTGCTCCCCATATCGTTTCAATGTATTGCGGGTTGGAAGGATCCAGTTCAATTTTTTCGCGGATTTTTCGAATATGAACGGTGACGGTTGATATGTCACCGAAGGAATCCATTCCCCAAAGCCTTTCAAATAATTGCTCTTTGCTGAAAACGTAATTAGGATGGAGAGCCAAAAAGGTTAATAAATCAAATTCCTTAGCCGTAAAAATGACTTCATGGTTATTGACAAATACTCTTCGTGAATCTTTATCGATGCGCAGCCCGCGGATCATAATTCCATCTGATTGGATTTCTTTTCCGATAAGCCGATCATATCTGGACATATGAGCTTTTACCCTTGCTACCAATTCGCTTGGACTAAAAGGCTTTACAATATAATCGTCCGCACCTAAGCCCAGCCCACGTATTTTGTCAATATCCTCTTTCTTGGCAGAGACCATCAGGATAGGAATATTTTTTTCGGTACGAATCGCTTTACAAATTTGAAAACCATCCATTCCAGGAAGCATAAGATCGAGTAAGACAAGATCAATATCCTCTGTTAATGCTTTATTTAAACCATCATTTCCATTTAAAGCAATATCAATTTTATATCCTTCTATTTCTAGATAATCACGCTGCAATTCGGCTATGCTTTTCTCATCTTCAATGATTAAAACTCTTTTCATTATATCCACCTGCTTTTTCTGGCTATTGGAAAATAGGATTGTCATTCTGAAAGCGTCTAAGTGAATTTATTTTTCTGTTTTCGACAAGTCCCTTGCTTTCTTTAACGTGAAAAGAATAGCTGTTCCTTCTCCTCTTACACTTTCTGCCCATATGGATCCTTGATGTTCTTCAATGATTCTTTTGGCAATCGAGAGACCTAGACCACTTCCACCTTTTTCAGTTCCTCTCGCTAAATCAGCACGATAAAAACGGTCAAAAATGAAAGGTAGGTTACTTTTGTCAATTCCAGGCCCGTTATCTTTCATGCGGAAAGTAATCGAATCTCCAGATGAGAATAAATGAAAGTGAAGCTTTTTCTCTTCTTTATTTATATATTTAACGGAATTATCGACAATATTGGTGATGACCCTCTTTAAGTGTTCACGGTCACCCCTCACATTGTAATTACCATTTCCCTCAATTTCAAGACTGATTTCTACTTTTTTTTCATCAAAATCAAACCGCAGTTCTTCCACAAAATCCTGTAAATAATGGTCAAAATGGATTATTTCAAAATGGAACGGAAGACGCTGTAAATCCAATTTTGAATATAAAAAAAGCTCATCAATCATATGATCCAAATCTATTGCTTTCGTATATATAGTTTGAAGATATCGCTCCATTTTTTCACGGTTATTCGCGACACCATCCTGTATTCCTTCTACGTAACCTTTAATCGTCGTTATCGGCGTTTTTAAATCATGCGAAATATTTGCGATTAATTCTTTCCGATTTTCCTCATATGCTACCTGCATGTCGATCGATTCTTTAAGCCTTTTTCTCATTTCTTCAAATCCCATTGCCAGTTGTCCCAATTCATCCTTGGATTTTACCTCGACTGGAATATGAAGATCGCCTTCTTTAATTTGTTTAGCTGCTCTTTGCAAATCCTTTATGGGCCGTATTATACTCCTAGAAACAAAATATGTTAACAATCCATTCGTGATAATTAAAATGGCGATTAATCCCACAAATAAAACCGGGAAGAAGGAACGGACAAATCTGGCAAGGCTGCTTGCATCATTAACAAAAAACAACGATCCCTCTGCATTATCACTGAAGAAAAAATCCAATTGTTTTAAGGATACAAATTGATGGTCAATCCTTTCTACTGGATCGAGTTGTGCATTAAACCCAAAAGAAGGAAGATCCTCTGTGTCCAATTTTGAAAATGTTTTCGATACGTAAAGTATCTTATTCCCTTTTCTAAGTACAAGTGATGTGTCAGTTTTTTTTAATTGGTCATCAATACTCTTTATATATGCTAGATCGGTAAAACGATTCGGATTGGTTATCGATTGATAATGAAGCTCTTTAAATAGCTGATTGTATTTGGACACGGTATTGTAATGGTCCGATGGCAAATAGATGTTTCTCAATTCCTTGATATCGCCTCTGAAAAGTAATGCCACCAACGCAGCAGAAAGAACCGCGAATAAAACGGGCACAAGAATCATGGCAAAATAGGATAATAATAATCGGAGGCGTATCGACATCTAGTGCACCACTTTTCATACTTAATATTCTTTCTTGCTAAATTTATAATACCCGAGCGTAAACAACAATGCACTCCAGGATAAAAGATAAAGGGCTCTGCCTGCCAAAATGGAACTCATTCCTGTATTTATCCAGCGCTGGTACCAATCGCTGTCATATGCCGGCAACCAGCGGGCAATTGTTGGAAAAAGGTATGTTACTGCCATCATGACAAGATAAAGAAGGATCGAAAAAGTCAAAGCTCTACTGCTTGACCCGAACCATTGGACGAAAAAGATAATCAACAGTCCGATGGCCATCAAAGGGAACCAGGAAAGCAGAAATGCGGCTATGGCTATTAATAGTCCCTGAAAAGTAAAATTTTCGAGCCAAATCGCACCCGTTAAAAGGGATGTTGTACAGACGATCAATAATAAAATCAATAAATAGATTCCTGTTGCGGCAACTTTTGAACTGTATACTTTAAGTCGTGAAATTGGCCTGACGAGAATAAATGCAAGAGTCTTTTGTTCTTGCTCACCGGAGAACATATCGCTGACAGCTAACGCCAACAGTAACGGCAAATAAAAAGAAACAGCAAGACTTAAAATGACAAGCGGGAAGCTTTCTCCATCAAAAGCGGTAAAACTGAACTTGTTTTGCAAAGCTTGGATCCCAGGTCCGACTACAAGCGGAAATAAAGCAGATAAAATCATTAAAATAATAGCAGATCGTTTCCGTATTAACTTCATCCATTCATTACGCAAGTTCAGCATGTCGATTCACCTCTTTATTTTTACGCGTGCATTCGATATAAAACGATTGAAACGTTTGGTTTTCATCCAATTCGGTTTTGTTCTTTTCACCCACAATGATGCCTTTTGACAGAATCGCCACCCGGTCACATAATCGCTCAACTTCATCAATTAGGTGTGTCGAAAGGATAAACGTAACTCCTTCTTCTTTAGACAACCGGGAGATAAGCTCTTGAAAATCCAATTTTCCGTCAATATCGAGCCCATTGGTCGGTTCATCCAAAATGACAAATTTAGGTTTGGAAAGCAAAGCAGCAGCCAAGTATAGACGTTGGCGCATACCGGTTGAAAATGATTTCAACTTTTCATTACGATGTTTTTCCATGCCAACCCATTGAAGCACTTCTTCAATTCTTTCGTTTTCGATATCAGGATATAAACGTGCTACAATCAACAGATTTTCATAAGCCGTCATATAATCGATTGCTTCCACGCCGCTAATTAACGTCCCAACCGATTTCAGTGCTTCTTCAAATTGATCACTTACACGGTGCCCATTGATGAAAATTTCTCCTACTTCAGGTCTGCATAGATCAACAATGCATTTCATCAACGTTGTCTTTCCTGCACCATTTGGTCCCAATAATCCGAAAACTTCTCCGGGTTTAACAGAGAAACTAACATTTTCAATGCCCCGCCCATTTTTAAATCGCTTTGTTACATTTTTTACTTCGAGGATATTTTCCACTTAATCGCCTCAATTTCTATACAAAGGCAGAGAGAGACCTCTCTGCCTTCAAAGATTGATATTCTTTTTCTTAATCTTCGTGGCGGTCGTGCTTTTCTTTCATTTGTACCACTTTCTCGCCTTTTAAACTAACGCCTGTAACTTCAGTTTTATTTAAGTTATCCAAGTTGCTTGTAATGTGAAGCACTAAATCATGGTGTGTTCCATTCGCTTCATCACCAGATACACTGATGGTTGCTTCTTGGCCTGTTAAGTATTGGTCCGCGTTTACTTGTCCTTTTAGATCAACGGACGAAACGACAATATTATTTTGCAATTTTGGAAGCTGCGGTTTCAAATCTGAAAACTTAAGTGAACCAAATTCCTTCTTGTCCATATGTTCTTTTTGCTGATCCAAATTCTTCAAGAAGAAGGAAGCAACGGCTTGGCCGACTGCAGGAATCTCACTCTTGGAAAGGGTAAGCTCCAATTCAGTATTTCCGTTTCCTAGATCCTTAGAAGTAACGCTGTCTTGATAGTTTTTCGTTAATGCATCAAAGATTCCTTCTACATCGTTTTGCATTTGTGGAGAAAGTTCTTCACCTTTATGCTTTTTATGTTTAAACTTTCGTTCGCCTTCTCCGCCTTTTCTCACATAAAACTTGGCATCATCACTACTCTTAATGACAGATTGATGATTTTGATTATAGAAATCTACTTGCGTCGTTTTTCCACCGTTCGTTACACTTACCGAACTGCTGCCTGAATCAGATTTTAAATTCTCTTTATTAGTAGAATCAACCGTATATACTTCATTTTTGTTATCCACCAGGGAAGCTTGGACATGGGCAGTAAAACTATTCACCGTGTGGGTCTTTTTCACGGCTGTTTTAAATAGGTCGTATCCTGACGTAGATGCCGACGCGGAAATCACTCCTCCCGCCATAAGTAATCCACTGATGCCAACTGCTGCCAGCATTTTTGAATTCATTTACTTTCCTCCTCATTTTTTTGAAATTTGGTACATTTCAAGCATAGACAAATACCCTAAATACTATCTAAACTATTTCTTAATAATTTCTTAAATCTAAAAATCTTCATTTTTATTTGAAATTTCCTTTCAAATAGAAAAAAAGACCGTTCAAATGAGCGGCCAGACTGTCGAAAAATATTTCACAGCCTTTTATTTTATTTATTATTTTTAACAAATCACCGCGTTAATATATTATAATATTATTGGTAATTACCTCATTAAACTGGTCTGTTGATTTGCGCTCCAGGTGCTTCGCTTTCCGCGGGCGAGCCGGGGAGCCTCCTCGTCGCTTCGCTCCTGCGGGGTCTCTCCTGACCCGTACTCCCGCAGGAGTCTTCGCACCTTCCGCTCCAATCAACCGAGTGTTTTTCACTAAAGACCGTCTGCTCAACAAATAAATAATTAAAAATAAGTGGTGAATTGAATGTTTAAACGAAAAGAGTCTGACCAAATTGAATATGAATTTGTGTCTATTGATGAATTGGTACCTGAGGATCATGTGCCTCGTTTGATTGATAAATTTATCGATTATTCGTTTCTTCTTGAAAAGGTAAGGTTAAATCGCTTATCTAAATCAGGAAAAATGCTTTATAAATTTAGGAAGGAGAAAATTGAGCGAAGCTTCGCAGACTCTAAAGAGCTGCATGGGCTTCGCTACTGCCGGTTACGGGGATTGAAGAATGCTTTCGATCAGGTTCTTCTTACTGCAGCTTGCAAAAATCTAAAAAAGATTGCAACACATTTAGCAAGGTCGGAAATGGTGTGTTGCAATTCTTTAGGTCGAGTTGCCTCCTGTTGATTGGAGCGGAGGGCACTCGACTCCTGCGGGATCAAGAGGAGGTCACTGGAGACCCCGCAGGCGCCGAGGAGGCTTCAGGACCTCCCCGCGGAAAGCGAGTGACCGGAGCGGAAATCAACAGGACCATTATCAAGGACTATCACTAAATTAGATAGTAAGATTCTAAGAAAATTAAAAATTGTCGAGAAAATACCCCTTTATCAACAATCTTTC
>JAUZPT010000185.1 GCA_030705745.1 Bacillota bacterium
AAAAACATTAAGACGCTTGATGATCTTAAAGGTAAAAAAGTAGGGCAGTCTTTGGATAGCAATTACAGAAAAATCGCCGAAGATCACGGTGCTACAAATACAGTCGTTGATGGCTTCAACCAATCGATCGACCTGCTTACATCTGGCCGTATCGATGCAACGATCAATGACAGCCTGTCTTTCCTTGATTTGAAAAAGCAACGCCCAGAGCTTCCAATCAAAACCGTTTACACGGAACCGAGTGCAACAAACAACGCATTCCTTTTCCGCAAAGGAAGCAAGGAACTAGTTAAAGAAGTGAACAAAGCGATTGCCGACATGAAAGCGGATGGCTCTTACCTGAAAATTTCAGAAAAATGGTTTGGCACAGACGTTTCCAAGTAAAGGATTTGAAGCGATATGATGACAGATGATCGAACGCACCGAATAATAGGAATCCTTAGCGATTCCTTTTTTCCTATTTTAAAAGCGGGATTGTACTATACCATCCCGTTAACATTGATTACCTTTGTTCTCGGGATTCTGCTTGCCTTTTTTACTGCGATTGCCCGTTTATCAGGATTTAGGCCGCTTGTGGCACTGGCAAAATTTTATGTGTGGATTTTCCGGGGAACACCACTCTTGGTCCAAATTTTTATATTGTTTTACGGATTTCCAAGCATCGGGATTACACTTGATCCATTTCCAGCAGCTGTCATAGCGTTTACGTTGAACACAGGGGCATATAGTTATGAAATTATCCGTGCGGCAATTCTTTCGATTCCGAAAGGACAATGGGAAGCTGCGGCATCCATAAGCATGACCAAAGCACAGGCGATGCGAAGAATCATCCTTCCACAAGCGATTCGAGTGTCGATTCCTCCGTTAGGAAATTCATTTATCAGCCTTGTAAAAGATACGTCGCTTGCCGCAACGATCACGGTAACAGAGCTTTTTCAAAAAGGGCAGGAAATTGCTTCTGTGACGTATGAGCCACTTTGGTTATATATTGAAGTTGCCTTCATCTATTTACTTTTCAGCACTGTATTATCATTTTTACAGTCCAGGCTTGAACGACGTTATGATCGAAGTGTAGCGAAATAATGGAGGACCGGCCATGATTAATATTACCAATTTGCAAAAACGCTTCAATGATCTTGAGGTTTTAAAAGGAATCGATTTAAGTATTCAAAAGGGGAAGACAGCTGTTATCATCGGTCCGTCCGGATCAGGGAAAACGACATTGCTCAGATGCTTGAATTTGCTCGAAATACCCGATCAGGGCAGCCTGAAAATTGGTGAACACACCATCCAGTTTGATGAAACGAAAAAAATGAAATCGTCCGAAATTGAACGGGTTCGAAAACAAACCGGCATGGTGTTTCAAAGCTACAATCTGTTCCCACACTTGACGGCGTTGCAAAACATTATGGAAGGGCCGTCGGTCGTCCTAAAACTACCAAAAGAAATAGTGCGCAAAAAAGCACTTTCGCTATTGGAAAAAGTGGGCTTGCTCGACCGCGCTGATATGTATCCACATCAGCTTTCTGGTGGGCAGCAGCAGCGCATTGGCATTGCCAGAGCGATGGCGATGGAGCCAGCCGTTTTATTATTCGATGAACCTACATCGGCACTCGATCCCGAGCTCGTCGGTGAAGTATTAAAAGTGATGAAGGATTTATCGGAAGAAGGAATGACAATGGTCGTCGTTACCCACGAAATGCAGTTTGCAAGGGATGTTGCCGATCAGGTCATTTTTATGGACAAGGGCGTCATAGCTGAACAGGGAACACCTGAAGAAGTGTTCGGAAATACGAAAAATGCACGAACACTGCAATTTTTGAATAAGATTGCTTCCCGTTAAAAAGTTGCAGAAATGTTCAAAATGAACTAAAGGAGTTATACCGGGCGAAAATCGTCCGGTCCTTTTTATGACCGATAAATATTTATATTATAGGTATTAGTACTTAATTACGAAAAAAATGCTTATTTCGGATAGTAAAAGATGCATTGTGAAAACGTTTTATGTTAAAGTTAAGTTCTATTTTCTTAATAAAGGTGGTTACTAGGATGGAAAATCAACATACAAATGATACTTTGCCTCCAAAAACTTGTTCAGTCGAACGGTTAGTTACACTTCCGGAAGATGTTGAAAAAGTATTAAAAGGCCAAAAGACTGCTACGCGTCGAAACGGGCGTTATGCTGATATCGGTGAAATTATGACACTCGAAGGCCAAGACTTTGTAGTGGAAAAAGTCTACTCTCAATCTTTAGGCGAATTGACAGATGAACATGCCCGTCAGGAAGGGTTCGAAACGCTTGAAGATTATAAACAATCGATTTTATCAATGCATGCGGGTATGCCGTGGTTGCCGCAAATGAGAGTTTGGGCCCATGAATTTAAACCAGTTAAAGCTTAATCGTAGCGAAAAGTGATTATTTTACAACGAATCATTCTTTATCTACATATTACAAGCGTCATCCTGTCAATTGGCCCGTTTTTCATTTTAGTACCTGTATCAGGAAAACTCCGTAAAGCTGGGGCAGATGAGCAAAAAGCTTACTTGGACGTCTTTCGCTTTGCGGTTCGGTTGGCTAAACATGCAGGACATCTTTTAGTAGTTACGGGTATATTGCTTGTCACCTTTAGTTCTTGGACGTGGAAAACGCCTTGGATTGACATGACGATTTTAATCATGGTCAGCTCGTTATTTTTCCTTGCACGGGCATTTTCACCTACGATGAGGAAATTTGACGAATCAGACAATGACAAAGAAAAGTTAGTGCGAAAACTTACACGTTCTGTATGGATTTACATCGTCCTTTTAATGGCAATGTTATGGTTTATGGTTGCCAAGCCTATGCTATGGTAGAATTAGCTTTACAGAAGGATGTGGCTTGAAAAAGCCGCATCTAATTTTTTTTTAATTCAAAAAATTAATAGAATCGTTACTTTTTAATTTTCACATCAAAATCATAGCCGTTTAAATAGAATAGATTGAGGAACTGCGTTAAATACTACAAAAAATGGTTCATTTACTCTACGATTACCCGACAAGAGAGATTAGGTTTCAAAACGAAGCGAAAGGGTAATTTATTTCTATTTACTGGCAATGATTTTGTTTGATATTTGGTTTTTAAAGCATTATTCTTAAAAACCAACAAACAAGATGGCTTTTTGCCAACAACTATCAGGAGGTAAGAAAATGCAAAAGAAAGAAATGAAGCGAATTTTCGTAGTTCTCCTCACTTTCATCATGGTGATGAGCAATATTGCTTTTTCAACTACGAAGGCTCATGCATTTACGTCAAATCCGGAATTGGACAATCGCGTTATTTTTCAAAGTTTTAGCTTATATCAACCGTATGAAAGCAATATGTATACAGAGCTAGCGAAAAAAGGTGATTTATTAAATCAATGGGGAGTGACGGATATTTGGCTCCCGCCTGCATATCGTTCATTTGGTGTTGCACGTTATATGGAAGGATATGCGATTTCTGATCGTTATGATTTAGGCGAATTTAATCAAGGCCCAAATAACACGCAAGCAACAAAATACGGGACAAGCACCGAACTGAAGGATATGGTAAATACCCTTCATGCAAAAAAATTAAAGCTGCAAATGGATTTAGTTCCTAATCAAATGCTTGGACTGACAAATCGCGAAGCAGTCTATGTTAATCGTGTGGATAGCAGCGGCAATTTGTTTAAAAATCCTTATACAACCGGGGAAACGACAAATATCCGAGCGGATTTGTATTTGGCTTATACTAAAGGCGGCGGTCAAGGACAAGCTAAGTACGGTTATATCAAAGAATTTAACAAAAATTATTTTAACGGAACATCTGTCCAGAATCAGGGAATGGAACGTGTGATGACGGACGATAACGGCACGCCTTACCGCTTTTTCGGAGCAGGTAATGCAAATAATTACTTGCCATCTTGGTTAAATGAAGCGGCAAGTGCGAACAAAATTAATACAGTAGATGGCTACCTTGCTGTTGATGGCTGGTATGCGGCAAAAGATGCGGCTACAAGTGATCAATATTGGAAACCAATGCTGATCAATTATGCAAAAGACACCGGTTATTTGCCATATATGGCTAAGAATGGCTATGCGACGGTTGATGATATTATAAATGGTGATAATGGTGATATAGCAGCAAAGACGAGTGCGTATATTAATGCACAAGCACCTTATAATGGAAATTCAGAAGACAAGTCTTATGCAAATGACAATTCAGGAATCGATAATCAGGATCAGTTTTTATTTGTGGAGAAAAATGGTGCACCACTTCATTCTATTAATAATGGAATTCTAGGTAATAACGAATTTTTACTAGGCCTGGATCTTGATAATTCAAATCCAACCGTTCAAAAGGAACAAATCAATTGGATGAAATGGTTAATCGACAGCTATAAATTTGATGGATTTAGAATTGATGCTGCAAGCCATTATGACAAACAAGTGTTAGTCGATGAAATGGATGTTATGAAAGAAAAGTTCGGCAATGATTTAAACAATCATTTAAGTTATATTGAATCGTACTCAAATGAGCAAGTTCCATTCGAAAACGCTAACGGAAACGGTCAGCTGGCCATGGATTCGAATTTGTTTTATACGATGCAAAGTTCATTGGGTAAAACGTCCAAACGTCAGGATCTAAATACAATCGTGACAAGATCAACGGTTGATCGAACAGGCATGGGACAATCAAAAGCGACTCCTAACTGGTCATTTGTAACCAATCATGACCAGGAGAAAAATCGGATCAATAGCATCATGCTTGATTTGTATGGTATTCAGTCATATAAACAATACGGCAATGAAACGCCTAAATCGTTTGAAGCAATGTATGATAAAGATACTGAAAAGAAAGCATTGGATATTTACCAGGCAGATATGCTTAAACCAGTAAAACAATATGCGCCACATAATGTTGTATCATCATATGCGTATATTTTAACAAATAAAGATACAGTTCCAACGGTTTATTATGGTGATATGTTTAAGACAAACGGTTCCTACATGAAGGAAAGAACACTGTACTATGCACCAATCGTCAACCTATTGAAGGCACGCAAAGCGTTTGCGTATGGTAAACAAAATGTTACGCTTTACAATACAAATACTTCAGAAGGTACTGCCGGAAAAGACTTGATTGCGAGTGTAAGATTCGGAACGGATCGAAATACAGGTGTGGCAACGGTGATTGGCAACAATCCAAGAACCGCAGCAAGCATTCCTGTCAACATGGGTCTAATCCATGCAAATCAGGAATTCACAGATGCAACAGGCTTTAATACAGAAAAGTTGGTCACAGATCACAAAGGTGTGTTAATGGTTCCTGTAAGAGGAGTAACGAACCCTATAGTGAACGGCTATCTTGGTGTTTGGACGCCAACAGCCGACAAAGCGCCTACAGTGAAAATGCAAAATGTTGTCGTCTACCAAGGAAAGCGAGTAACACTGAAACCTGAATTGAAAAACTCTGCATCAAAAATTGCATCGGTTACGTACATGTCAGCGAACAACGGGATTGCAACTGTTGATAAGTTCGGCGTCGTCCGTGGCAGAAAAATCGGAAAAACAACGGTCACTGCTTTGGTCAAGACACAGGACAATTTCTATTTATCCTCAACAGTCCCGGTCGAAGTGAAAGCAAATAGTGTCACGCTTAAAAAGAATAGCGCCTTAATTAAAAGAGGCAAAACTACTAGAGTGACAATTGCTTCGTCAACCGATACGATCGTTTCAGCCACCTATGCCTCTTCAAACAGAAGAATTGCAAAGGTGGATACAACTGGACGCGTGACAGGAGTAAATACTGGAAAAGCAACAATAACAGCAACATACAAAACAGCTGGTGGCTACTTCATCATCAAGAAATTTGCTGTTGTAGTGGTTAGATAACTAATACACTATATAAGTGACAGGCACCTTCCAGATAACTGGAAGGTGCCTGTCACTTCCTATTACTTCCTATTATTCAGGGCCATGCAAAAATCGAATTCAGCGATTTTTGCATGGCCCTATTTTCGCTTGGTAAGAAAAAAAACGACTATATACGCCAAGTAACATAAAACATTCGTAATCAAAGAAACTCTGTGATACTGTTTTTGTATGAACATGAGATGAATTAAGAAAAGGATGAAGGAATAATTATGGATAAACGAGTGATCGTCTATACAACACATGACTGCGTAGAATGCACGATGGTTAAACAAGTACTTAGCGAAGAGGGTATTCCATTTGAAGTCAGAAATATTTCTGATTTTCCGGAGTATCAGAAAGAACTTGAGCAAT
>JAUZPT010000186.1 GCA_030705745.1 Bacillota bacterium
ATCACCCATTTTCCGTCTTTTGTTTGATAGAATGTAAAATCAAAAGGATTATATGGATCATTTGCCATGCTAGGAGGGAATCCATTAATTTTTTCCCATTTTAAATCATAAAAAGGAGATAATCTTCGTATGGCTTTACGCAAGTCCATATGAATGTCTTGACCTTTTCCTCCCCGCATTCTCCAAATCTTAGAAACAGCAATTGACTTTGCAACCAGAGCAATAGCCCCTGCTGACGCAAGACGTAATGTACTTGGAACAATTGGGTCCTGCCCATAGAAAGTCACTTTTCCTCCACAGTCATCTATTGAAAAGCCAACATCATTTAAAATAGTATTTAACTCCTTGGAAATGTCAAAGTTATCAAGATTGGTTAATTTATTTTCAGTTGCTTTGACAATAGCATCAGTAAGTTTTCTAACATCTGTATTTGTAGACAATGTAATTCCTTCCTCTCAAAAGATAATGGGAAAAGTTCTATTTACTTTTCTCCTTCAGTGCATGCAATACGGATAATTGTCTGGAATCTCGATTTTCCTTTAACTCCATTTGGGGAATCTCTCCATATGAAGAAGCGGATAGGTCGGACAATGTTTGAACGGTGGCATCATCGAATCTTGGCTCTCCTAGTTGATCCCAAAGTCCTTCCAGTACAGGACCAAGATGTTTAAGGAACGCTGGAAAACCACCTTGTCCTCCACCTAATTGGAAAGTAAGGAATGGACCGCCAGCAGCCCATCGCAGACCAATCGAGCTTGTTACAATTTCATCAAGATCCTTAACAGACACAACTTCTTCCATCACCAAATGAATGGCCTCGCGAAATAATGCTGCCTGAAGACGGTTTGCTACAAATCCTGCTATTTCTTTCTTTAATATAAGTGGATTCTTTCCTAACGCTTTATAGAAAGCAACTGCCCGATCAACTGCACCAGAAGCCGTATTTTTTCCAGGCACAATCTCGACCAGCGGAACAAGATGTGGCGGATTAAACGGATGCCCGATCAACATTCGTTCCGGAGTATCCATTTTCTCTGCTATATCACTTGCTTTTAAACTCGAAGAAGATGATAACAATAAGGTATCTTTACTTACAAATTGCTCGATTTGAGCGTATAATTCCTGTTTAAAGGCGATTCGTTCAGGACCGTTTTCTTGTACGACAGCAGCGCCGTCAAGTGCACGTTCAATATTTTTCTCAATGATTAATCGATCTTTAAGGCCTTCTGTTGGAAGACCAAGCTCTTTTAGTGTCGGGATCATCTGTTCAAGCCCTTTATACACAACTTCTTCCAAATCGGGGCGAACATCATTCACCCGTACCTCTAAACCTTTTGCAAGAAATAAGGCTGTCCAGGAAATTCCAATGACACCTGCTCCAATAACTGTAACTGGGCTGAAACTGCGTAACTCCTCAGGTAATTGTGGACTGTTATTTTTATTATTCATAGCAATTTATTTTCCTTTCTAACTTGAAAATTTGTTGTTTAAACAACAATTATCGTAAATAATTATAACTATAAATTTTTTTCTTCTACAAGGTTCAATAGAAAGAGAATTGTCGCATATGCAACAAGTTGGTTGGATAATGTCGCAAAAGTGAAAGATTTATGAAGGAGTATAGATATGGAAATTAAAAATGTAGATCCGCGTGTGCGTCGCACCCGCAATCTTCTCATAGATGCTTTAATTGAGCTAATGGCTGAAAATAAATACGAAAACATTACGATACAGGATATCTCCTCTCGTGCAACCGTAAACCGTGCAACACTCTACCGTCATTTTCAAGACAAAGATGATTTATTAAATAAAAGTATAGATAAAATGCTAAAGGAACTTTTTGGGGAGGCATCCAAGTTTTACAGTGTAGTTAAAAATATAGATGAATTACAACGATATGTGGCGATACATATTTTTGAACATATCTCCAGATGGGATAAGTTTTTCCACCTTATGTTAATAAAAAAAGGAATTCCAAACTTCATTCAATATTTAAAAGATTTCTTTTTTGATTTCTATGATCACTTAATTTCAGAAACGGACGTAAAAGAAGAAAAACTTCCTGTCAAAAAAGAGATGTTGGTTAGTTATATCTCTGCTGCTTATATTGGTGTAATCGTATGGTGGCTAGAAAATGATATGCCATTTTCCGCTTCATCTATGGCTGAACAGATGATTCAATTAAACGCAAGCGGTCCTTATCAATTATTGAAACAGAATCGTATTCATTGAAAAATAACTATATAAAACTAACAAACCAGCCTCATTTACAAAGAAGGCCGGTCTAGTTTATACAACTTACGATAATGTTCACTGTTTACAAGGAGCTCTTGATGTGATCCCCGTAAAGTTATTTTTCCATTTTGTATAAAGAGGATTTCATCCATTTGTTCCATTCCTACTAGATGATGGGTTACCCAAATTAATGTTTTTCCCTTTAATGTATCAAATATGGTAGTCAGCAAGAATCGTTCCGTATTCGGATCAAGCCCCACAGTAGGTTCATCAAGTATAACAATGGGTGTATTTTGCAACAGAATCCGGGCAAGCGCAACTCTGTGACGTTCTCCACCAGAAAATCTTTGTCCTGTTTCCTGCATAGACGTTTGATATCCTTCTGGGAGAGACTGTATGAACTTGTGTAATTTTACTTGTTCCATGACGTTGTATACTTCTTCTTTCGTTGCATCTTCTTTTGCGAGCAGTACATTATTTGCAACACTTGTATTGAAAAGATATGGATTTTGATTTAACACAGAAATCAATTTAGGAACATCTTTCTTTATTCGGTCTATTGATATTCCATTAATTGTTATAGCTCCTTTTGTTGGAGTAAGGATTCCCTGCAATAATTTCAACAATGTGGTTTTACCTGCTCCGCTTTTTCCAATAATCGCAATTTTTTTTCCTTGCTTAGCAGAAAAAGAAATATCCTGTAACACTTCTGTGTCTATTCCTTCATATTTAAAACATATTTTTCCCACATCTATTGAAACGTTGTCAGGAACATTACCCAATGATTCATTTGATGTCTCATCAACCGGTAATAAGTTCTCCAGTTCTGTTATTCGTTTAAGTGATTCTGCATACCGTGGTAATTTTTCTACTGAATTAGCTACAGGCACAATTGCCTCAGACAAAGGGAAGATAACTAATACAAAGGCTGCAATAAATACTCCGGAAATTTGATGCTGCTGAAAAAGCATCGAAGAAAAAATAATTGTAGTAACAATCATGGCGGCAACTATTAATTGAGCGAAAAATTCCCGATAATACGTCCACGTCTTCGTATGTCCTTCCCTTTTGTCTAATGCTTCTTCCAAGTCATTATAAGTAGAGAAAAACGATTTTTTTTGACCACTAAGAATCCAATCGCTTATCCCAAGTAGTGCGTCTGTCACGTTTTGGTAAAGAGTATCTTTTTTCCTTTTATAGAATTGATGTGCTGCCCTCACATGCAGCATTGAAAAGAACGGCAGCACAACTATTAATACAAATAAATAGATTGCCATCATA
This sequence comes from Bacillota bacterium, assembly GCA_030705745.1. Taxonomy (GTDB): domain Bacteria; phylum Bacillota; class Bacilli; order Bacillales; family Cytobacillaceae; genus Neobacillus_A. The sequence goes on from JAUZPT010000186.1 coordinate 3,517, forward strand.
GCAGCAAAAGATGAACTAAAAAAACCAAATGCAATAACTGCCACAATATAAATAAGAATTGCTGACGCAGCAGGAAGGATGGTCCTTAAAAATAAATCCTGAAGGGCTTCAATATCCTCCGCTAACATGCCAAGCACTTCCCCAGTTTTAAATTGAAAAGAATTCCGGATGACATGTGGTTCGATTAATTGATACAGACGGGATCTCATTTTTGCTAAAACACGAAGAATCCAATCATGGCTGACCAAACGCTCAGAATATCGAAACACAGACCGTCCAATTCCAAACGTGCGAACCAATACTATCGGAACATATACAAGCAAAATGTTATCCGGCCTGAGGGAAGACTTTGATATCAAGTAACCAGATGTGAACAATAGGGCACATCCAGAACCAATGGTCAGCAGGCTTAACAAAAGAATGCCAGCCAAACGAAATCTATATTGTTTTAAATATGGCAATATCCAATGGCGATATTTCATACGAGTCCCTCCATTTGTGATTGTAGAAATCGGTAATATTCGCCCTTTTGTACAAGCAAGTCTTCGTGTGTGCCAAGCTCTGCTATTTGCCCTTTGTCTAAAACGATAATCATATCCATTTCTTTCATCCAATGTAAACGGTGGGAAGCAAAAAACAATAATTTATTCTCAGCTAATTCCAGCAATACTTCTTTTAATTCATACTCTGTTTCAATATCAAGATGGGCAGTCGGTTCGTCTAATAGAAGTATTGAACGATTGCTAAGAAATGCACGAGTTACTGCTATCCGCTGTGCTTGACCACCACTCAATTGCCTTCCGCCTTCACCAATTTTTTCATTGACACCATTTGGCAATTGGTTGATAAAATCCTCTAAGCCTGCTTGTTCAATAGCTTTAGTCACTTCTTCTACTGTTGCATCTGGACGGTAAAAGCAAATATTGTCTTTTACCGTCCCTTGAAAAATGAACGGATGTTGCGGAATATATGTTGTTTGTTTTTGCCATGCCCCTTTATATAAGGAAACGGTTTGATTATCTATCTTCACCGTACCGGAAGAAGGCGGTAAAAAGCCGCTCAGTACATCAATGAGTGTAGATTTCCCGGCACCGCTAGTTCCAATAATTCCTATTTTCTTCGTGCCTTGGACAGTAAAAGACACATTTTTTAAAGTAACTTCTTTTTCATGACAAACAGTGAGATTAGTTACTGCCAGGGTACTATTTGGAGACCATGTACCAGATGAATTCACTTGAATATCTGTTTTTTTTTCTTTTAGTATATCTGCTATACGATCTCCGGCTTCTTTTCCTTCCAGCGTAGCATGATAATCATTTCCAACTTCACGGAGGGGTAAAAAATACTATGTTGCTAAAAGAAGAATGAGCAGTGCAGGCTGTAATACTAAAGAGCCATCAATCAGGCGTAAGCCAAGCATCACGGCAACAACTGCTACAGATAACATCGTAAAAAAATCAAGTGCAAAGGTTGAAAGAAAGGCAATTTTCAAAGTGCTCATGGTGGCCTTTCGGTATTGATTGCTAACTTTATTAATCGTCTCTATATGAGTTTTACTCCGGCCCAAATATTTTAATGTTTCCAATCCACGTAAAGAATCGACAAAGTGGTTTGAAAGCAAACGATAAGAGCTCCACTGATCGTCTATTTTCTTTTGTGCAGCCCAACCCAATAAAATCATAAAAATAATAAGAATTGGCATTGTAACAAGTAGGATAATGGCAGATAGGCTATCCTTAGTCCATATATAAATTAAAATCAACCAAGGAGTTATACCTACTGCTACCATTTTTGGAATAAAGAGCTCCAAGTAAACACGGAGTTTTTGACAGCCTTCTATTATAAATGTAACTAAATTTCCTGTTCCCTCTTTTTTTGTAAAACGTGGTCCTAAGGAAAAAATAGTTTCCATTAGCGCTTCGCGTAATTCTTTAACAGTATTTGTACTAAATCGCAAGCATACTTTTCTTATTACCAAATTCATTAATTGTCTAAAAAGAAAAGCGATAACGAAATAAATAACTGTAGGTATTTGGTTGGAAAATGACCGATGATGGAAAAGGGCTGTAATGACTTCTGAGAGCCATTTGGCTTGAAATATAATTGCCATCGTTTGAAGAAAAACCAATCCTGCTACTATTACTAGTACTGTTTTTATTCCTCTGTAGGCCATTACATTTGTTTTCATTAGTATTCCATATGCTCCTTGTGATCTACACGTTTTCTGAAAACGTAATAGCTCCAAATTTGATATCCCAACACAAAAGGTAAAAGCGTTAAAGAAAGATAAGTCATTAATCTTAAAGAGTAGTGACCAGATGCTGTATTTACAATGGATAAATCATACTGGCTGCTTGTGGAACTAATCATCACATTTGGAAACAAACCAATAAAGACCGAACTGATCAGTAAAATCAGAATGAAACCGGACATAACAAAGGACCATCCGTCCATTTTTTTACGAAGAAATAATCCGGACATTAAATATACCAGAATGCCAATTACAACTAAGCATCCCAGGAGCTTGCCGTGATGATGAAAAACATCTGTTGAAAAAAATGTCATGGATAAGAAAACCAGCAATAATAGAGCATTTATTGGCAACAATTTTTTGGCAACTCTCCGGCAACGATTGCGAATATTCTCCACTGTGCGAAGGGTGGCAAAAATCAAGCCGTGCCACAAGCATAGGAGTGTCAATGTGATCCCGCCAGTAATCGTGTAAACATTTATTATGTCTTTAAAACGTAGATGAATGTGCA
>JAUZPT010000187.1 GCA_030705745.1 Bacillota bacterium
GCAGATTTAGCAGGAAAAATTCGCGGTTACGGGATGGACTTTGGTTTATGGTTTGAACCGGAAATGGTTTCCGTTGATAGCGATCTTTACCGAAAGCATCCTGATTGGTGCTTGCACGTACCGGATCGAAGCCGCTCTGAGGGCCGCAGCCAACTCGTTCTCGATTTATCAAGAAGCGATGTGTGCGATTATATCATTCGTTCTGTTTCTAAGGTATTAGCCAGTGCTCCAATTAGTTATGTGAAATGGGACATGAACCGGCACAGTACAGAAATCGGTTCTGCATTGTTGCCCCCCGAGCGCCAGCGGGAGACGGCGCATCGGTATATGCTTGGTCTTTATTATGTAATGGAAGTAATTACATCACGGTTTCCAAACGTTTTGTTTGAAAGCTGTTCCGGCGGTGGCGGACGTTTCGACCCTGGCATGCTTTACTATATGCCTCAAACGTGGACGAGCGATAACACTGATGCGATTTCCCGTTTAAAAATACAGTACGGCACTAGCCTTGTATATCCACCGGTTACAATGGGCGCACATGTTTCCGCCGTTCCAAATCATCAAGTACATCGACTGGCATCGCTTGAGATCAGAGGACATGTGGCCATGTCAGGAAATTTGGGCTATGAACTCGATTTAACGAAATTAACAAAAGCAGAAAAAGAAGGAGTGGCCCGCCAAATTACTGTGTATAAAGAAATCCGCCACATCATTCAGTTCGGGGATTTTTATCGTTTACTAAGTCCATTTAACGGCAACCGAGCTTCATGGATGTTTGTTTCCGTTGATCAGTCTGAGGTTGTGGTTTGCTATTTTACTGTTTTGGCCGAGCCCAATGGTCCGTTTTACAGCCTGAACCTAAAAGGTTTAAAAAGGGATTCTCGTTATTTGCATCTGGATACGGGGAAGGTATATGGTGGCGATGAATTGATGTACGCGGGAATAACACTCCCAAAAGAAAAAGGCGATTTTGCGAGTGTGTTGTGGCGGTTTGAAGAAACTTCTTATGCGCGCTAGCAAAGCAAAAAGACTGAACAACTTCGTTCAGGCTGGCAGGAAGTAAGGTTTTTTTGTTGAAATAGATAAAGAGTGAATGAACAAACAATAAGTGAAGCGGAGAATATTTTTATGAAATCGAGATTAATTTTAGTAGAAGGAATTCCTGGATCCGGGAAATCGACGGTCGCGGGGTTTACAGAGCAAATTTTAAAAGAAATGAATATAGAGGCAGAGCTGTTTTCTGAGGGAAACCTTGATCACCCGGCGGATTATGAAGGAGTGGCATGTCTTTCTCCGAATCAGTATGAATTGATGATCAGGGATTATCCATTTACAAAAAACTTTTCAAAAAAAAATCGGGACCATTACTTGGTATTTTATCGAAAAATTCAAGTAGAAGAGGGAAATCTTTTAGTTGATCAGCTTGTAAATAACCTTATCAAAAATGATATCTACGAGTTGCCTCTAACACAGTATATGGAGTTAATCGCTGAGAAATGGAGAAATTTCGTGAAAATGGCCCTGGGCAATGAAAAAACCTATGTGTTTGATTGCTGCTTTATCCAAAACCCGGTGACGATGTCGTTTGTAAAAAACAATGCAGCTAATGATGAAATAATTAAATATATTCAAGTGCTTGAAAAAATCATTGAACCGCTAAATCCGTTTTTGATTTATGTGGAGCAGGATAATATTGATTTTTCCTTCAAAAAAGCGGTAGCAGAAAGACCCAGCGAATGGTTCCACGCATTTGTGGACTACTACACGAGCCAGGGGTTTGGAAAAGAGAATGGATACGTGGGACTTGACGGAACATTGAACGTGCTGCATGCCCGAAAACAATTGGAACAGGAAATTGTGGACCGGTTAACGCTCAGGAAAACGATCCTCAACAACACGGCGTTTAATTCGGAAGCATGCCAGTGCGAGATTAAGGCAATTTTAACAACTCTTATAAAGGATGTTGGTCCTACAATGTAATTCGGTTCAGCGCTATCGAATAATTTTGAATTAAGGGGGAATTTCCTCCTTTTTTCTTTTCCGCTCCAAATTGACGAATCCTGTCTGTTTGCCTATACTGATGAAAGTGATTTTAAAGGAAATGGTGAAACTATGGATTTTCAAATTAACTATTTATCTTTTTATGTTGTTCAGGTGGAAGGTAAGGGAGAGCAGGCGGATAAGCGGTATAAGCATTACCAGACGCTTGATAGCGTTGATTATGATGCGAGCCCGCTTAAGGATTTTTTGGACGGGGAACTGATGAAAATTGTAAAACGTAAGGTGGACCGCCATCCGAAAACGGAGGAAGTTCCGACAAAGATCGGCTATTTTGTCGTCGAGGAAGGTCATGAAGCAACGTCCAACCCGAATTATAATTTGTTCAATCGCGTAAGATTTGCGGATTCGAAGGAAGTTTTTCAGACGGAGAGCGAGAAATTCGTGATATCCTATTTGGATACGAGCGCCGTTCGCGGAGGGGTATTTCTTGTCGTTTCGGCAAAATTGACGCGCTATTTCGATGATCCATTTGTGTTTATTTTAAAATGCGATTTCGAGCCAAAAGTAGCGTCCATTTCTGACGAAGCCACGCTTATCCGCCACGTCGAAATGGCGATTACGACGAAAAATATGAAATCGATTCAATATCCATTCATGCCTGAAGAAGGAATCGTCGAAGAGCATGAATTGAAAATCAACCAGGCCTCCCATGCCCGTTATTTTGAAGATTTTCTCAAATATGTGGAATATGGTCAGTCCATGCCCGAAATTGTGAAGTCACAAGTGCTCGAGATGGTTAAAGGGCATATGGAAGAGGTATTTCAACCCGAAAGTGAAGAACGTGAACAATTCGAGAAAAGTATGGAGGTTTGGGCTGCGAGTCCGCAAAGAGAGATTCAGGAACACTTTAGTACAGAGGAAGTCATCGAAGCGGCAGCTCAAATTATTGAACATACACCTGAACTTGAATTAAAGCTTAAGCTTGACCATATATCTGTTAAGGGTTTGCTCGCAGACTTTGGAGATCAAATCCACCTTGCCAAAGTGAATGAACGATATGTTTTAATGATAGAAGCGGATTCGATATTATTCGAAAAAGGCTTCTCGCCAATCGAGTTCCATAAGCCAGATGAATTGCATCAAGTGGTAGAACGAATAGGGAAGAAGCAGGGGTATTGATGTTGCAAAATGTCAAACACAAAAAGACAGCAAGCGTCTGATGCTTGCTGTCTTTTTGTTGATACCAATTATTATTTCTCTATCATTCGAAAGTTTCTATTTAAATAATAGAAGATTTTAAATAGCATATAACAAGTTCGTTAAGCTGTATAAAAAAAGTATATAAAAAAGCGTCTGCCTAAGCAGACGCTTTTTGCGTATTGAGGCGAGAAACCACACTCCACATAGTGTGTTCCGATTAAGGAATGTTCCTCGGCTTACACAACTCAGCTCATCGCTTGATTACTATAACACGTTATCAAAATGAATTCAAGTCGAAATTAAATAGAATAAGGAGAGGCGTTTATTAGGCGCTCCCATTGGAACAACGAGAGTATCCTATGCCATCAGCTTATGCGCTGAGAATTATAGATGATGAGCAAGCCGCCCTGGAATTTTCAGGCGGCTATGTTAACTAGTTATGTCTTATTTTCCGAGCGTTGTAATCGTATCACCTGGCTTAATGTGGTGAACGTTCACTGTTTTGTCCTTCAAGTAAGACACTAATTTTTCAGGTGTGCCCGTCAAAAAATCAAAGCCAAAATGCATTGGAATGACTTCTTTAATTTGGAGCAATTCTGCGGCCTTTGCTGCTTCTCGAGGACCCATCGTATACACATCGCCGATTGGCAATACAGCTGCATCCGGTTCATAAAGCTCCGAAATCAGCGCCATATCACCAAATACATTCGTATCTCCTGCGTGGTACAGTGTGAATCCATTTTCAAGGCGAATCACATAGCCCATTGCATCTCCGCCATATAGGATATTTCCATTTTCAACAAATGCCCCTGAGTGGTCCGCATAAACGGCAGTGACCGATATCTCTCCTAATGCACGAGTGCCGCCTTTATTGATCGGCATAACTTTTTCAACGCCGCGCTGCAGTAACAGCTGGGCAAGCTCCCAGCCTGCTACAACTGTGGCTCCCGTTTGTTTTGCCAAATCGACTGCATCCTCGGCGTGGTCACGGTGGCCATGTGTCAATAAAATGATATCGCAATCCAAAATCGTATCCTTAAATTCGGCAGGGAAGAGTGGGTTGTTTCCGACCCATGGATCAATCAAAATTTTCATTCCTCCGGGAGTAATAATATAAAAAGCTCCAAAACCGAGCCAGCTCATGTGCAAATGGTTCGTTGCCATCATCCAATCTCCTTTTCAAGTAAAAATTGATGTAAAGTCTCGAGTGCATTTAGAGCTGTCGGAAAGCCGGTATACAGAATAAGCTGTAGCATGGTTTCGATTAGTTCCTCATTCGTCCAACCAACATTCATTGCCGCTTGGAAATGAACCTTAAGCTGGGGCAATTTTCCTGTAGCCGCTAGGACGGAAACAGTCACCAGCTCCCTTGTTTTCACATCTAACTGGGTTCTGGAATAAAAATCGCCAAAATACTCTGCAAGGAATGTAGCAGCATCTGGTGCGAAACCGTTCAGATCCTTCTGTGTTTGCAGTGCCGGCTGCCCGACAATTTCCAATAACAATTGTTTACCGCGGTCAAATCGTTTATTTGACAAGACTTACACATCCTTTTCATTTATTTATAAAAAGGATACGACTTAGAGTTGAATCTAAGTCAACAGGCAATTATCATTAAATTAACAATTTTTTTAAAAGGGGTGATAGGATGTTTACAATCGGGGAGGCAGCTCTCGAAACCGGATTAACGGCACATACACTAAGATTTTATGAAAAAGAAGGAATCATACCAGCACCAAAGAGAATAAGCGGCAAGGATCGGATATATTCCGAAGGTGATGTGATGTTTATTCGTTTTATTTGCAGCTTAAAAAGTACTGGGATGAGTTTGGTCGATATCAAGGAAATTGTAAAGGATGGATGCGTGCTGGAAAAAGAAATACCGACGATTTCAGGCATGCTGTTAAAAAGAAAGGATATCCTCCAGAAGCATCTCATAAACTTAAGAAATCAAAGAAAAGAAATTGACGAAATCATCGGTGTAACTGAAGGGAAACTGGCAATCTACGAACAAATGCTTGATGAATACAGCCAATTAAATAGTGATGGGGATTAGTCAAATTTTTAAGAGAGAATAGAAGGTGCGGGAGTGGACATAGAGGAGTATCGTAGATTAATAGAAGAGGAATTGTTGCCGTATATCTCTTTGGAAACGGAAAGCCCTTTTGATCCCATTAAGGTCAGAAATGATTCTTCCTCCTGGAAAACAATAGGCAGCGGCAATTATGCAGCCGTTTTTGGCCATGAAGGAAAGCGAGATTGGGTCGTAAAAGTCTACGGCAGAAATCATGAAGAAATAAAAAAAGAAATTGCTGTCTATCAAAGTCTCGGGAATCATGAAGCATTCTCGGCACTGTATGACTTCACCGAGAAATATCTTATTTTAAAAAGAATGGATGGAATCACGCTTTTTAATGCGGTTATAAAAGGAATTCAAATTCCACCATCCGTCATAAAGGATATCGATGACGGGCTGGAATTTGCCCGCAAAAAGGGGTTGAATCCATATGACGTCCACGGGAAAAATGTCGTCATGCACGAAGGAAAGGGCTACATCGTTGATATCTCGGATTTTTACAAAGCTGGCTATTGCAGCAAATGGGAAGATTTAAAGAAAGCATATCACCGGATTTATTGTCCATTTATGTTTCGTTTCCATCCTCCCATTCCTTTCGCAGTAGTAGACGCTGTAAGAAAAGGGTATAGATTTTATAAAAAAATGAAGACCAAGAATAAATATTTTTTCAAAGATAATGGGAAAAGCTTTAATTCATAATTTGATAAGTTCCATTCCATCATCTTGTTAAACTGGCAATTTAAAAGAGAATATCTGCCAAACAATGAGGTAATTGGATGTCAGCTTTGAATTCTGCAAGAAATGAAAAAAAGAAACCAGCACTAAGACCGGTTAAATTTCATTTAATAATTACTTTTTAAGATCATTGTCTTTCTTTGGCCTTTGTTTCTTCTTGTCAGTTTTTTTGATGATGATTCTTTGAATGAAGTACTGATGGCCTAAAACAGCAATCCCACTTGCGATAATTCCATTTAGGATTGCTTCATAATTTA
>JAUZPT010000188.1 GCA_030705745.1 Bacillota bacterium
CAGGAACGCATGCTTTTGGTCATCGAAAAAGGTCGCGAGCAGGAAATCAAAGATTTATTTTTAAAATACGGGCTTGAAGCAAAGGCTGTCGGAAAAGTGACCGATGATAAAATGCTTCGCCTTCTTCATAATGGCGAGGTAGTGGCCGAGGTTCCAGCAGATGCGCTTGCGGAAGAAGCTCCTATTTACAATAAGCCATCGTCTGAGCCAGCCTATTTTCGCGAGTTTCAGAGCATGGAATCAGAGACTCCTAAGGTCGAAGATTATCGTGAAACTCTTGTGCAATTATTGAGTCAGCCAACGATTGCCAGCAAGGAATGGGTTTACAATCAGTACGATTATATGGTGCGCACGAGCACGGTGGTTGCGCCTGGGTCGGATGCTGCGGTGGTACGCATCCGCGGAACACGCAAAGCACTTGCGATGACAACGGACTGCAATTCGCGTTATTTGTATTTGGATCCGGAAATGGGCGGAAAAATTGCCGTTGCTGAAGCAGCAAGAAATATTGTTTGCTCAGGCGGAGAGCCGCTCGCGATTACCGACTGCCTGAATTTTGGCAATCCAGAAAAGCCCGAGATTTTCTGGCAGCTTGAAAAGGCAGCCGATGGCATTAGTGAGGCGTGCCGAGTGCTTTCTGCACCTGTTATCGGAGGAAATGTTTCTCTTTATAATGAAACGAACGGAACAGCGGTTTATCCGACACCAGTTATTGGGATGGTCGGTTTGATCAAGGATCTCGACCATATTACGACGCAAGTTTTTAAGACGCCGGGCGACTTGATATACATGATCGGTTCGACAGCAGCGGAATTTGGCGGCAGCGAGCTGCAAAAGCTCACTTACGGCAAAATTTTTGGAAAAGCGCCGGCGATTGATATTGAACTTGAAAAGAAGCGGCAGGAGGAAATACTTTCAGCCATCCGTGCAGGCTTAGTGGAGTCAGCGCATGATGTATCAGAAGGCGGATTTGCCGTTGCGTTGGCAGAATGCGTGATGGATACGAAAGGATTGGGCGCCGATGTGACGATCACAGGTGATCCCGTTGCAGCGTTGTTCAGCGAGACGCAATCGAGGTTTATCCTGTCTGTTAAAAAAGAACATCGTGCTCAATTTGAAAGAATCGTAGATGCCGAGATGATCGGCGAAGTCACCGATTCTTCCGCACTTAAGATTGCTTCAGAGGAAAAAATACTCCTTGCAGCGGACGTTGCAAACTTAGAAACTGCTTGGAAAGGGGCGATCCCATGCTTGCTGAACTCAAAGGCTTAAACGAAGAATGTGGTGTATTTGGTGTTTGGGGACATCCGGATGCCGCACAAATTACGTATTATGGACTCCACAGCCTGCAGCACCGCGGCCAGGAAGGCGCTGGTATGGTCGTTTCGGATGGCCTGCAGCTAAGAGGACATAAAGGTGAAGGCTTGGTGACGGAGGTTTTTACGGCAGCTACGATGGAAGGAATCAGCGGGAATTCGGCGATTGGCCATGTCCGCTATGCCACGGCCGGTGGAAGCGGCTATGAAAACGTGCAGCCTCTGCTGTTTCATTCGCAAAGCGGCAGCCTCGCGCTGGCCCATAATGGAAATTTGGTCAATGCAGAGTCCTTGAAACATCAACTCGAAATGCAAGGGAGCATTTTTCAAACAAGCTCCGACACAGAAGTTTTGGCCCATTTGATTAAAAGAAGCGGTTTTTTGGAACTGAAGGATCGTGTGAAAAACGCGTTAACGATGTTAAAGGGTGCCTATGCTTTTCTGATTATGACCGAAAAGGAAATGCTTGTCGCACTGGACCCGAATGGTCTAAGGCCCTTGTCAATCGGCAAAATTGGCGATGCATATGTAATTGCTTCAGAAACGTGCGCCTTCGATATTGTCGGTGCCGATTTTGTCCGCGAAGTTGTTCCTGGAGAGCTCGTGATCATAAATGATGAAGGCTTGCATTCGGAATACTTTTCAATGAGCACGACACAATCGATTTGTACGATGGAGTATGTGTATTTTTCCAGGCCTGACAGCAATATTCACGGTATCAATGTTCATACAGCGAGGAAAAACCTTGGCAAGCGCCTCGCCATCGAAGCGCCGATCGAGGCAGACGTGGTAACAGGGGTGCCCGATTCGAGCATTTCCGCCGCCATCGGCTATGCGGAGGCTACAGGCATTCCGTATGAAATGGGCTTGATTAAAAACAGATATGTCGGAAGGACGTTTATCCAGCCGTCACAGTCATTAAGGGAACAAGGGGTAAAGATGAAGCTTTCTCCTGTCCGGGGCGTGGTCGAGGGAAAACGTGTTGTCATGGTCGATGACTCGATCGTCCGCGGTACGACGAGCAAGCGGATCGTGACGATGCTAAAAGAAGCAGGAGCCACCGAGGTTCATGTGGTGATCAGTTCCCCTCCAATCAAAAATCCATGTTTTTATGGAATCGATACCTCTTCGCGGGAGGAATTGATCGCATCGAAGCATTCCGTCGAGGAACTCCGCCAAATTATCGGTGCCGATTCGTTAACCTTTTTAAGCGTGGAGGGTATGGTCGAAGCGATTGGCCATGAAGGGGATGGAAGCTCACGAGGCCAATGCCTTGCCTGTTTTACAGGGAAGTATCCTACCGAAATTTATCCAGAAACGGTTAAAGCCCCGTATCAGAAGTGTTAACTGATCGGTACGAGCGAAAGCTGCGGAGCGTATAAACAAAATATCAGAGATGTTAACAAACCCTTACCAGTGGAGGCATGAAAATGGCAAATGCATACAAACGAGCGGGTGTCGATATAGAAGCGGGCTATGAAGCCGTTACACGGATGAAAACGCATGTGGACCGAACGAGACGCCATGGTGTCATGGGCGGACTCGGCGGCTTTGGCGGCATATTTGATTTATCAGCCTTGAATTTAAAGGAGCCCGTTTTGGTGTCGGGTACAGACGGTGTTGGAACAAAGCTGATGCTTGCCTTTAAAATGGATCGTCACGATACAATCGGTATCGATGCGGTTGCCATGTGTGTGAATGATATTGTCGTCCAGGGCGCAGAACCTTTGTATTTTTTGGATTATATTGCCTGCGGGAAAGCTGTTCCTGAAAAAATCGAATCCATTGTCAAAGGCATCGCTGAAGGCTGTGTCCAGGCAGGCTGTGCGCTTGTAGGCGGGGAGACTGCCGAAATGCCGGGAATGTACGCCCAAGAGGAATACGACCTTGCTGGATTTGCCGTCGGAGCTTGTGAAAAAGCGGCGCTCATTTCAGGGGAGGAATTGGCGGAAGGAGATGTGCTCATCGGCCTGGCTTCCAGCGGTTTGCACAGTAATGGCTATTCGCTTGTCAGAAAAATTCTACTTGAAGAAGCGCAAATGGACGTGCATGACTTTGTCGAGGAACTCGGCTGCGAGCTTGGCGAGGAGTTGCTTCGTCCGACGCAAATTTATGTCCAGCCCATTTTATCCGCACTGAAAAAACACTCGATTAAAGGCATGGCCCATATTACGGGCGGCGGCTTTATTGAAAATATTCCTCGGATGCTCCCGGAAGGTTTGGGAGCAAATATTTATGAAGGAAAGTGGCCGATTTTGCCGATTTTTCACTTGCTCGAGGAAAAAGGAAACTTGAAACAACAGGAAATGTACAATATATTCAATATGGGAATAGGCATGGTTGTCGCCGCTGATAAAACGAGTACCCCATCATTAATTAAATTGTTCAGCGAATGCGGTGTGGATGCGTATGAAATTGGCGCGATCACTGCCGGAAATGGCGTGCAAATCGGTGATAAAGAATGAAAAATATTGCTATATTCGCTTCAGGAAGCGGAAGCAATTTTCAGGCGATCGTTGACGCTGTCAAAGCGGGCGGCCTTCACGTAAACATCAAAATGGTTGTGTGTGACCGGCCGGGTGCCTTCGTTATTGAGCGTGCAAAGAGTAATGGTATGCCTCATTTTATTTTTTCAGCGAAGGATTACGATTCCAAGGAAGCTTTTGAATGTGCCATCCTGAAGCAATTGCGTAGTCATGATGTGGAATACATTGTACTTGCCGGCTATATGCGATTGATCGGACCGACGTTGTTAACGGAATTTCCAGGGAGAATTATCAACATTCATCCATCTTTGCTCCCTTCCTTTCCAGGGAAGGATGCAATCGGGCAGGCGCTTGCAGCAGGAGTCAACGTGAGCGGAGTGACGATTCACTTTGTCGATGAAGGCATGGATACGGGACCGATTATTGCACAACAGATTATTGACATCGACGAACATGAAACAAAGGAAAGTCTTCAGGGAAAAATACATCAAGTAGAGCATCAATTTTATCCAGCAGAATTACAGAAGTTATTGGGGGATTACGCATGAAAAAACGAGCACTGATTAGCGTTTCGGAAAAAAGCGGTGTAGTCGAGTTTGCATCAGAACTGGAAAAGCTAGGCTTTGAAATCATATCGACAGGTGGGACGAAAAAAACGCTAAAGGAACATGGAATTGCGGTAAAAGGCGTAAGTGAAGTGACCGGATTTCCTGAAATTCTTGAAGGGCGCGTCAAAACATTGCATCCAATGATCCATGGCGGGCTTCTCGCAAAAGCAGATGAGCCTTCCCACCAGGCACAGCTTTCCGAGCATGGCATCGTTCCAATTCAGATTGTGTGTGTCAATCTCTATCCTTTTAAAAATACGATCGCAAAGCCGGGCACTACTTTTGAAGAAGCGATTGAACAAATCGATATCGGGGGTCCGGCGATGCTGCGCGCTTCCGCCAAAAACCACCGGCATGTAACGGTTGCCGTCGACCCGGCAGACTATCCTTCTATCATTAGCGAGTGGAAGGAAAACGGCTCTGTCACTGCCACAACAAGACAAAGGCTTGCCGCGAAGGTATTTCGTCACACCGCAGCATACGATGCACTCATTGCTGAATACATGACAGAAGCGGCAAACGAAGAAAACATTGAAAATGTGACACTTACATTCGAATTAAAGCAAGGGCTTCGCTACGGGGAAAATCCGCATCAACAAGCCTCTTTTTATAAAAAGCCTTTAGGTTCCAACTATTCGGTTGCCAATGCTGAGCAATTACATGGAAAAGAACTTTCTTATAACAACATCAATGATGCCGATGCTGCGCTGCAAATCGTGAAGGAATTCAGCGAACCTGCAGCGGTTGCGGTGAAGCATATGAATCCATGCGGTGTTGGAATCGGCGACACGATTTATGATGCTTTTACAAAAGCATTTGCTGCCGATCCGGTATCCATTTTTGGTGGAATTATCGCGTTAAACCGAGAAGTGGACGGTGAAACAGCGAGAAAATTACATGAAATCTTTTTGGAAATTATCATTGCGCCTGCATTTTCAACGGAAGCTCTCGAAATTTTAAAAGGGAAGAAAAATGTTCGCTTATTGACCGTTCCGTTTGCTGTACAGCAGAAAAAGGAGAAGAGAGTCACTTCTATTGAGGGCGGGCTTCTACTGCAGGATATGGATAATTATTCGCTTGAACAGGCGGAAATGAAGGTGGCGACAAAAAGAGAGCCAACGGATGCTGAGTGGAAAGCTTTGAGATTCGGCTGGAAGGTTGTTAAGCACGTGAAATCAAATGCGATCGTTGTTGCAGCCGATGACATGACCATCGGAATTGGAGCAGGGCAAATGAACCGTGTCGGTGCTGCAAAAATTGCCCTCGAACAGGCAGGTAGCAAAGCCGATGGAGCAATTATGGCATCGGATGCCTTCTTCCCGATGGATGATACGGTCGAGGCAGCGGCAAAAGCCGGAATCACCGCCATCATTCAACCTGGGGGCTCAATTCGGGACGAAGACTCAATTAAGAAAGCTGATGAATACGGAATTACCATGGTGTTTACAGGAGTCCGGCATTTCAGGCACTAAAAATGTTTCTAATATTTTAAAGCTGTGAACAAGTTTGCGCATAAAAGGAGGTAGCCACCATGAATGTTTTGGTAATCGGCCGCGGCGGGCGTGAGCATGCGATTTGCCGCAAGCTTCGCGAGAGCCCGCTTGTTGAAAAAGTATTTGCGGCACCGGGCAGCGCTGGCATGGAGGATGTTGCGGAGACGGTGAGCATCTCCGAAAACGATCAGGTCGCGCTTCTTGCTTTTGCAAAGGAACAAAACATTGACCTGACCATCATCGGACCGGAAATTCCTTTGCTCGAAGGTCTCGCTGAC
>JAUZPT010000189.1 GCA_030705745.1 Bacillota bacterium
AAAACTCATTGACGATTACTCTTCCGTCCAACTGTTCAAATCCGATGTCATTCAGTACAGTGTTTCCTTTAACACCACCTGTCCAAATCATCGTATTGGTTTTGATTACAGAGCCATCGCTAAATGAGACTTCTTCATTTTCACAAGAGGAAACTTCGAGTCCCAAATGAAATTCACAAGGTAAATGTTGAATAGATTCATATACATCCTGACTCATTCTTGTATCATAATCAGTTAAAAGAGATTGGGCGGCATCAACGCATATCACTCGTACCCTTGATTTTTCCACACCGTATTTTTTACATAAGACTTGAATATGTTCTAAAAATTCAAACAAAAATTCGAGGCCCGTAAAACCGGCGCCACCGATCACAAAATTCAAATTTTTTTCATCTTGGGTATCTTTGTATACATTGAATTGAGATTCGATATGCTCTCGTAGCCGTTCTGTCCCCTCGAGGTCGAAGAGAAAAAATGCATTTTCTACTAATCCTGGTATATTAAAGGTGCGTGGTGATCCACCAATTGATACAACTAAATAATCATATGGCAAGCTGCCATTTTTCATCGAAATTATTTTTTTTGCTAAATCAATTTTAACGACTTCATCCTGCACAACTGAAACGCGTTCTGAGTCAATCAAATCAACAATTGGAAAGCGAATTAAGTTGGGATCAAGGGTGCCTGCTGCTGTCTCATGAACCTTCGTTGTTAAATAATGATAATCATGTTTGTTGACTAATGTTATGTCCGCTCTTTTTTTGTGAACCTTTTTCTGTAAAGTTACAGCTGTTAATAAGCCCGCATATCCTCCACCCAAAATCACGATTTTCAGCTTCTCATTCACTTTTCTCACTCCCAAAATAGTAGTAATTGCTATTATTTTTAATTGTGAAACATTTCACATTGTATGTACTTTTATTTTATACTTACAAATCATTTTTGGAACAGAAAAATTTCAAAATTTTTCGTTAAGAATAAAATCTCAATAAAAAAAGCGTACCAATGAAAAAATTTCAAAGGTACGCTTTTTTTATTCCTTATCCTTGTCAAAAGCAGTAACGCAATCATTTTTCCATTTCAAAAAAATCCTTCTCTTCGAATTTTTCATTATAGAGATTTGATACTCTTTCAACTTTAAAGTATTTTACTTTATCTAAGTTAATGGTGATTCTTTCCGAACCGAGTATTCTGTTGTATTTATCCCTTGCTGGAAACGAGAGCCAACCTTCTTTGTTTTGATGTGCAGAAATAATTGACTTTGAAACGGTCTCAGGATTAGTCGCCAGAACCGGTATCGCAACAAAATGCTTTTCCTCATAAAAAAAACGGATCACATACTTATTTTCCACACTAACCCCTCCACTTATTAAAGCGTTACCTGAATGGGGGCCTGGCCCCCACTGCAATGACGCATTACCTTACTGGGGGTCTGGCCCCCACTGCAATGACGCATTACCTTACCGGGGGTCAGGCCCCCACTGCAATGACACATTACCTTACCGGGGGTCTGGCCCCCGGATGTGTTTTATTTATTAATGTATTTGTATGATGGGGTTTTATGATTATTCCTGCTTGTCTAGGAAAAAAAATTATGAGAATTTTATTTACACTTTTCTGTAATTAGATTATCATCAAATTAGATGAGTGTTAAATCGATTCTGTGAGGTGAATCTTATGTTTCAAACTATAAAATTAGAAAAATCATATCGTAAATTATTACTTGCCGGAGTTATTAATGGAATTGGTGATCGTTTTAGCCAAGTGGCCCTTCTTTCATTCTTACTTGCAATAACTGGATCGGGATTGTCAGTAGGGATCACGATGGCATTAAGGATGATCCCGTTTCTGCTATTTGGGTCTTTTAGCAGTCTATTAGCCAATAAATGGTCAAGGAAAGCCCTTTTAATCACTACTGATTTAAGTCGTGGAATTATTGCAACCTCTTTCTTGTTTGTTCACAGTGCGAATGATTTATGGATCGTTTATATTGGTTCTTTTTTACTTGCATCCGGTGAAGCTTTGTACGGTCCAGCAAGGAAAGCAAGCATACCGGCTGTAGTAGAGCCAGTGCGACTTAAGGAAGTTAACTCCTGGGAGCAAGTTTCACTGGGATTTGTGTTAATTATCGGTGCCTTAAGCGGAGGGCTTGTTTCGTATATATTCGGTCCAAAATCTGCTTTCCTCATCAATATTCTATCGTTCATTGTTGCAGGTTTTATCATTCGAACCATTCCCACGCTTGAAGGAAACACTGACGCTGTTGTTAAAGGAACGTCAAATAAAAATGGGATTTTCTCTATTATCCTTACTTCATCATTCATCATCATGCTTTTATCACTCGATATCTTGAACCCGATAGCAAATGGAATTGAAAATATTTTATTAAGCGTCTATGCGGTTAAGACGTTTCACATGGGTGAAATTGGTGTAGGAATTCTTTACAGCGTTCTTGGTTCAGGGTTAATAATTAGTCCGTTATTCTCAAAGCTTATTAATCGCAATTTACTCCCCTCCGCCTTTTTGTGCTTATTAATGGAGGGAGTTATACTTACTGGCATCAGCCGCACAAATTCCTTTGCTCTTGTTGTATGTATGTTTGGCATTTTAACCATCTTTGGCGGTGTAGGTAATACATTGTTCGATACGGCAGTGATGCAAACCATCCCATCGAAATGGCATAGCATGTTCTTTAGTTTTTCTGCTGTTGTCGCGAATACAAGTTTGGGTGCTTCCATGTTTATGACAGGATACCTTCTTGAATTCATCTCTCCCCGGATGATGGGCCTTATCGGTGGATTAACTTATATTGTAATAGGAATCGTTTATTACATTTTTTCTCGTAAAATAAATTTGCAAAAAGAACAAAATATTCTTGTTCAATTTGGTACATCACACTAATTTTTCTCCATCGTGAATTGACTTCTTGTATAAAAACTTTCTGAAAAATAATGACCCGTATTCCTTTTCAGAATACAGGTCTTTTTTCAATTTCTGCTTATTGTTCTATTATTACTTTTGTTCCATTAGGAACAATGTTTGCCAATTGAATAACATCTCGATTGTACATACGAATGCATCCATGCGAAACGGCTTTCCCAATAGATGATGGATTATTTGTACCATGTATTCCATATCCTGCCCTCGATAACGAAAGCCACATCACACCAAATGGTCCACCAGGTAATGGCTCCCGATTGACGATGACATACTCCCCAAAAGGCGTTTGCGTAAGCATTTTTCCGATGCCGACAGGATAAATTTTTAAAAAACTTCCATTTTGAAATAGTGCTAAAGTTCGTTTTCTGAGCGAAACCCGAATAACATAGGGAATAGCAGATGGTTCTTCCAAACCAGGAATAATTATTTTTTGTCCTGGATACAGTTGAGTTAAACCAGGATTATACTTATACAAATCACTTAATGGAACTCGATAATTGGCGGCAATCATGACAATTGTTTCGCCCGGTTTCACAATGTGGATCATAAGCCTTCCTCCTTCTTCCATAGCATATGCCCGTGAAGTTGCCACGTTTCCGGAAGGTATACCAGCGCAAGGTTCCATTTCTCCTTTTGTTTGATATTCACTATAATAGGATAAAATAATATCTCGGCGAACGAGCAAAGGAACCCACGTTTCAACGGCAAAAGGAGCTGAAATTAATCGTGCAGCATCACTTGAATACTTTAATTGAGCATTATGGATACTTTGGAATAATCCTTGTACTTATCGGAGGGATTATCGGTCTTCCCATTCCTGACGAAGTGCTTCTTACATTTGTGGGTTACAATGTATTCCTAGGGAAGATGATGTTGTTGCCTTCCCTCATCAGCGCCTTTGCGGGGTCTTCGGTTGGGATTACTATAAGCTATTTTCTTGGAAGAAAACTAGGGTTGCCTTTTTTAAGAAAATTCGGTCCCAAAATGCATATAACAGAAACAAGGCTTAATAAGACGGCGGCTCTCTTTAAAAAAATGGGTCCATATTTATTATTTATCGGCTATTTCCTGCCTGGAATACGCCATGTCACAGCGTATTTAGCCGGGATTAATCGTTATACCTTTAAGAAATTCGCACTATTCGCTTACACTGGGGCAGCTTTTTGGTCCATCACGTTTATACTATTGGGAAAAACACTTGGACACCAATGGCATAAGGTGGAGTTTTTCATCTCGAAGTATAGTATGTTTGCTATACCATTATTTATAATACTGCTTGTACTAGCTGGTTTTTATCTCCAAAGAAAAAAGTCTGTTTAAAGATAGCTTAATTGCTTCTTCTAAATAAGGATTTTTAATAAAACAGCAGAATAAAAAGAAAAATGGATAAAAAAATCCGTTACCAAAGTTCTTTTGGTAACGGATTTTTACATTCCCATCTTTTCCTTACTTTCTTTAAGATTTGTACGAAGACTCAGCTTGCTTTTGTCCTTTGATTAGAAAAACCATGCCGATAGATATTATTGTAAAAGCTACAAAAGCCATTAGAGGTATGGTTATAAAACCGTAAAGATTTAAATAATCCTTAGAACATGGCACACCTGACGTACACATTTCGAATTGTTGTAAATAAGGGATTTTTTGTAGCAAAAAATGATAGCCTGACAAACCCATTCCAAAAAGAGATAATGGCAATACATATTTAACTATTCCTGTATCATGGTGATAAAAGGCAATACCCAACAGGAACGCGAGCGGATACATAAAAATTCGTTGATACCAGCACAATGTACAAGGAATAAAATGAAGAACTTCGCTAAAATATAAACTACCCAAAGTTGCTGACAACGCAGCCAACCATGTGATTAGAAGTGTTTTATTCATTTTTCTTACCCTTTGCTGCATCATCCACCATTTTCTTTAAATCATCAATCGTATTTCCATCAAATAACTTTCCATTTACAAATAGTGTCGGGGTACCGGAAACACCCAATTTTTCACCAAAATCCATATCTTTTTGCCATGCGGCATCCGTTTTTTTCGCTCGAAAGCTTGCTAAAACTTTATTAGTTTCATCTTTAGTAGCGACTTCATTTAATGTTGCCGTTAAAAATGCCTCTGTAAAGTAATCCATTTTTTCATATTTGCTTTCTTCGGGCTGTTTTTTATAAAGAAGTTCATGGAATTTCCAAAACGTATCATTTCCTAGATCCATATATACCGCTTCTGCGAATTTTGCGGCTCGAATTGAATCGACATTGATGAAGGAATCATTCATAAAATAAAACTTCGCCTTGCCAGGCTTTACAATTTCTTTTTCAATGACAGGCACGACCATCTCGGCAAAATGCTTGCAATTTGGGCATTTATAATCACCGAATTCAACGATGGACACAGGTGCCGAACTTTTCCCAAGAAAAGGCTGCCCTTTATATTCCATCGCCTCGGCTGGTTTATTTTTGGCATGATTCAAGAAAAAAATAAATCCAAGGATAAAAATTACAATAAATCCAAGTACCCAAAAAATAATTTTTGTTGATGTTGAAGATTTTTTCGAAGGCTTTGTCATTTTCGTATACACCTCATTCTTTTTAAAAAGCCACGCCATAAACATTCCTTCACTTCTCAGGAACATAGCTGGCAAGCTTACGATTCTATCATAACAGAAATTCAGTATAGCCAAAAATGTTTGTAACTATGTTAATCTGAAATTTTCTCACTTAAAGGATAATGAAACCAAAAAGCATGCAGACCTCCCGCTTTTCCCAATTACTAGATTTGCTTTTCAAATAAGAGATTTCGATTATTAAATTTCGTAATCCGTTTAAGCAAAAAGAAGCATAAAATTAACAGGGCAAAACCAATAATGAAAACGATATACGGTTGCAAAATAAGGAATCCTGTAGCCTGGCTAACAAGAATGAGGAGAATAGGTATTACAATAAGGCTGCCAAGCTGTTGCGCAGCCTGAAAGCTTTGGACCTTCGCGGACACAATGACACTGAATAAAATCGTTAGTATTGCGATGATCGGCGACAGCCAGAATATAAGCAAAATCCAATTCAAATTAGGCAAAAGTGGAGAATCAAACATCGAATAGGTAAGAACATCTGTAATTAGAACGAAGCATAGAAAACTTCCTATCGTTAAAGCCATTACTGGAACGAAAGAAGCAAGCATCTTGCCAACAAATAGTTCTTTTACAGAAATCGGTGCAAA
>JAUZPT010000019.1 GCA_030705745.1 Bacillota bacterium
CTTACTTTGGTGTCATCGGTGGAGCATCCATCGTTCTTGGCTTCATCCTATTCGCAATTGCACCAAAAATTCAGAAGTACATGAAGGGCGTAAGATAATTTTTTAAGGGACGCACCTTCCTTTTTTAAAAAATCCCCCGCATGACGATGCGGAGGGATTTTTTTGATTCAATTTGTCAGGGGAAACGCTATCTCTACACTGCTCCCTTCATTCACTTTTACTTTTATAAGTTATTTTTCCCTGATGTTGTTTAATAATTTTGCGGCAAATTTTTTATTGTTTTTTCACTATAATTATGGTAAATTTTTATAGTTTGATACCGCTTTCACCATAGATGGGAGATACCATAAAATGACTAATCCAATCGTTCGTACTTTAAATTTAAAGAATTTTACTTATGGAAATTCAGAACAACGCGCTCAATTCACAGAGGAGTTTGCTACCGGCTTAAAAGAAACAGGATTCATTATCCTAGAGGGCCATGGGGTAGATCCAAAGCTGATCGACAAGAACTACGAGCTTTGGCAAACATTATTTAGCATGGATGTAGAAACAAAAAAACAATATGAAGGAATTAATGGCGGACATCGGGGATACACTGGTTTCGGTAAAGAGCACGCTAAAAACCGTACTGTTGGTGATTTAAAGGAGTTCTGGCATGTTGGTCAGGAATTGCCTGTTGGACACCCTTTATCCAGTACATATCCAGCAAATATTTGGCCTGCGGAGCTTCCTGAACTGCGGAAAAATGCGCTAACTTTTTATAGCGAATTAGAGCGTGTCGCGCGCAATATGCTAGAAGCGCTTGCAATGCACTTTGACCTTCGACCTAATTTCTTTTCGGATATGATTCAAAACGGAAACAGCGTGCTTCGTACAATCCATTACCCACCGTTACACGAATCAATGGATCCGAATGCCATCCGCGCTGCTGAGCACGAAGATATTAACTTGATTACGCTATTGGTAGAGTCAACTGCATCCGGTTTGGAGCTTTTAACTCGCGATGGAGACTGGATGCCAGTTAAAGCAGAAAAAGGACAAATCATTGTTGATGCTGGAGATATGTTATCCCGCATCACAAATGAAGTTATTCCAGCCACTACGCACCGTGTGGTAAATCCTGCAGGAGAAAATTCAGCTCGTTACTCGATGCCGTTCTTCGTTCACCCATACAGCAACTGCTTGCTGGAAACGATCCCGGCTTGTATCTCTGAAGAAAATCCAGAAAAATACCCTGCTATTACAGCTGGTGAATTCCTGTATCAACGATTAGTTGAAAATGGGCTAATTAAGGCATAACGGACCTTCGCGAAACCTTATATAGGTATCCCAATTGACAAAAGGACAAGCAGACACGCCGCTTGTCCTTTTTTTTTTGCATTATCATATCCCCAAAAGAAATCCGTAGTCATGTTCTCTTTTTCAGATGACAATCAACCAGATTAAACATATAAATATTAAAAAGGCAGCTTTACTTTATAAAGTAAAGCCGCCTACAGAATATATTTACTTTTTCAAATGGAAAGGCACCGTCGTAACAATGATGTTTCTCCGATATAACAGGAATGCTTTTATCAGAAGGCTTGATTGATTATGAAGAATATGGTGCCAGCCTTCCTTAGGAATAAATTGGGGGATCACAACGGTAACCCGGTAATTGGATTCGCTCGCTTTATGTTGTACGGTATCCACAAATTTAGTCAATGGCTGAATAATACTTCTGTAATGAGAATGAAGGGTTACCAGTCTAACATCTGGCTGCCATTGCTTCCACTTTTCTTCAAACTTTCTCTCATCTTCTCTGTCAAACGCAACGTAAACAGCAATAATTTGTTCAGGTGAAAGCGATTTGGCATAGTTAATTGAATTTTCCACGACATGAGTAACTCCAGCCACAGGCACAATGAGGACATTTCCTTCAATCGGAATGGCTGCTTCACAGGTGGTAATCCTTAATTGATCGCCGACCGCTTCGTAATGCTTTCTAATTTTATGAAACATTAAAATAATTATTGGAAGAAAGATTAACACAGGCCAAACCTGGATAAATTTTGTTAAAAAGAACATAAATGTAACAATGAGGCTGATCAAAGCTCCCGTAGCATTAGTGATAAGTTTTGGAACCCACCCTTTAGGTTTCTCGCGTATCCACTTAACTATCATTCCGGTCTGAGACATCGTAAATGGAATAAAGACCCCTACTGCATAAAGAGGTATCAATTGCCCTGTATGACCCTTAAAGCCAATAATCAAGAGGATTGACAAAATACCTAGAATAATGATTCCATTCGAATATCCTAAACGATCTCCTCTAACCGTAAACATTCTCGGGATAAATTTGTCTTTTGCAAGATTTACTGCCAGCAACGGAAACGCTGAATACCCCGTATTAGCTGCAAGAATTAAAATTAATGCCGTGGTGCCTTGAATAAAGAAATACATGAAACTGCGCCCAAATGTCTTTTCGGCTATTTGCGAAACCACTGTTACATCTGCTCTCGGTGTGGTTCCGTAATAATATGCTAGGAATACAATTCCTGAAAACAACAACGCAAGTAAAGTTCCCATCGCGGCCAACGTTTTCGCGGCATTTTTTGGTCCAGGATCTTTAAAGTTTGGAATGGCATTCGAGATGGCCTCAACTCCTGTCAAAGCAGAACTTCCGGATGCAAACGCTTTGAGCAGCAGAAATAAGCTGATCCCTGCAACAGGAGTACCAATAGGTGTATGCAAACCCGCAGGCACTTGACCTGTTAAAATTCTGTATATCCCCACGCCAATTAAAACAAACAACGCCAGAACAAACAAATAAACCGGATAGGCTAAAAATGAAGCTGACTCTGTGACACCCCTCAAATTCAAGATCGTAATAAATACGATGAATATAATCGCAATCGGGACATTATAAGGGTGTAAATTCGGAAAAGCTGAAGTAATAGCATCTGTACCAGCAGACACACTCACCGCAACGGTTAAAATATAGTCCACCAACAGCGATCCTCCAGCTACTAGCCCTGGGTTTAATCCGAGGTTTTCCTTTGAAACGACATACGCGCCGCCTCCGTGAGGATAAGCAAAGATAATCTGCCGATAAGATAAAATCAATGCGATTAATAGAACAAGGACGCCTACAGCAATCGGTATTGAATACCAAAATGCTGCCGCACTTACTGTTAGTAATACGATTAAAATCTGTTCAGGACCATACGCAACGGATGATAAAGCATCCGATGAAAGAATCGCTAATGCTTTAGTCTTATTAAGCTTTTGTTCCCCTAAATCCTTGGACTTTAAGGGCCGCCCAATTAAGAATCTCTTTATAGAAGATACCACACAGGTTCACCGCCAAATGTTTTAAGAGTATATTACCCTTTTTGTTAAAAATAAATCGGAACGAAGAAAAACACATCAAAAAAATAAAAAATGCCACAAGCCAACGTTAATAGACCTGTAGACATTTATGTTCTTGTCTAACAAGCTCCACCTTCCTTCTCAATATAACGCTTACGAGGTTAGCTGTCGGATTCGGGCCTTTGAGTAACCCTACCTGCAAAAGGATTCACCCCATGGATTGTGAAACAATCCATTAAAAATGGTTCCCCCGTACCTAATAGTTTCAGCGATTCAGAAATATGAAACTTCTGATTATGATACTCCTGTGTTTAGGAAAAGTAAATAAAAAACTGAAGTGGAATTTTATAGAATTAATCGAACATGTAAGCATTGCATGAATTTATTGCAAGGGGAAATACTAATTGAAAATTGGAAAAGATAGGAGATGAATCACATGTCAAAAGAAAAAATCCCCTTTTTATCTGACGATTTTTTAGATGAAGTGGTAAGAGAGCTTAACCTGCTATTTGGCGGTCCCGCGTATGAACAAAATGAATCTGCGCCTACAAATGAAGTCGAATAATTAAAAAACTCAAAAGAGGAGAAGAGCTTTTTCCAGTGAGAGACTGCTCTTCTCTTTTTTTTCCTCTTATGTATCTTCCCATATTAACAGTCATTATTTTTCGTGTAAGAATTAGCGACATTTTTCTACGTTTTTTTCAATTCAAATGATTACAATATTGTTAATTTAAAAAGGGTTTTTATGTTGGTTTTACATTAAGTAACCTATATTTTTAAGAATAAATCCTTACAAATGTCCAGTCATTTTTTCTCATCAATAATCGATAAAATTATTATAATTGTCTGAAAATGTCGATTATTTAATCTTTACTCTGACAACATTCACTTATATTATACAATTACAGCAGGACAAAAGAACTAGACTAAAAGACCTGTTTAACAATTTAATAATCGTAAAGGGCAAATTACCAGAAATGGTAAGACGCAAAGCTATAGGGGCTTAAACACTTTGTGTAAGCCAGCCAGCTGCAAGCGAGGATCATTCGACATTCACGCCCTTTTATTTTTTAAAAGGGTTTTATTTTTTACTTAAAATATCCTTTGCTTGGACAAGTTAATAAAAAATGATAAAGGAGGGAACTTAAGATGAAATTTAAAATTACAATGGTTATTGTCTTAGCTGCTATGTTCGTGTTAGCTGCAGCATCCGCATTCAAGCTTGACTAATAAAATATTGATCTATTTAAAAATCATGACTATGGGGGTTTTATTGTGAAATTTTTTCAAATCATTCTTGATAAACTTCTATTTAATCCATCACTTGCTTGGAAACTAGATTAACAGTAGAGTATTTTTCTTGTAACTGATATCAAACATATGCTACTGCTTAATACTTTCCAGACGAGCTGGCGGAATAATCTACCAGCTCGTTTGTATGCCAGCTGAAATTGCGGGGGGGAATTTTTATGTTTATAGATAGTATTGTATACGGAATTATTATTTCACTCATTTTAGGTGGCAGCTTTCAAGGCCTCCTTGCCATTTCTCTTAAGCAGCCTTTGCTTATTGTGTTATCTTTTTTTATCCAATTTGGATCCATCTTTATTTTCCCAAATTATTTATTAACTGCTGTCATTATTAGCAATTTTGGTTTGTTATTCTTCTGCTTTGTAAATGTGAAAGTTACTGGATTTAAATATATGTTAATTGGCCTCTTTTTAAATCTAATAGTTATGATCTTGAATAGAGGAAGGATGCCTGTAGATGTGGAAGCAGCTAAAATTATGTCGCCTAAAGATGTTCCTGCGTTATTAGCCGGAAAATATGGAAAACATATCGCTTTATCTGACCATACTCATTTGAATTTTCTTGGAGATATCTTTTTTCTTCGATATCCATATCCCCGCCCTATCATTATTAGTTTAGGGGACATCGTCCTTTCTATAGGAGTTATTCTCTTTTTATACTCTGTAATGGTTAAAGGCAAGAAAAAGTCTAAGGAAGTGGTTGGATATGGTGCATAATGTAAAGCTACTAATGTATCAGGTTGTTTGCTTATTAATTTTTTCCACTTTATTTTCTCTCCATTTTCAGCCTATAAGCTTAGATATCTGGATTATAGTTGTAACCTTTACTGCAGCCGCAACTTTATTTGATATTCGTCCCATTGTTCTGCCATCCAGCGATAATCTTTCTCTGATTACTCCATTACTGTTCACAGCAGGTGTTCTTTATGGAGTCCACACTATATTTTTAATTTGCCTCTTAATGGTCATTATTCTTGTAATTATTAACCATAAAAAATGGGTTTCACATGCATTTAATGGTATTCAATATGCCTTGTCCAGTTTTGTTGGTTTCTTTTTTTATTATTTATTTTATAATACTGAAGTCTCTTTTCTTGTAAACTTACCTGCCTTTATTGCATTTTCAATTAGTTTTTATCTAACAAATGTATTTTTACTAACTACTTACTTATCTCTCCGCAGTAAAAAAACAATAATGATCTTCCTTAAAATTTTCTTTGAAAGAAAAGCTGTATTAATCTTTTTCACTATGATGTCATTAGGGCTTATTATGGTGGAAGTCGTCCAAAAAGAAGGTTTGTTAGGGGTCTTTTTCTTCTGTGCAATTATGTGGACACTAGGAGTTTCCTACCGAAGCTATTATCAGATGTTTGATCACTTCCGCGCTTTAAGTGAAAAAGACGAATTAACGAAACTCTACAATCACAGATATTTTCAAGGACAGCTTGATTTAACTTTAAAAAATGAGGAGAAGCTAGCCCTTCTTCTTTTAGATATTGACCATTTTAAAATATACAATGATACCTTTGGCCATCCTCAAGGCGATAAATTACTCCGGGAAATTTCCGACCTTTTAGTTGCCTCTATTCCTTCGAACGGAGTAGCCTGTCGATATGGCGGAGAAGAATTTGCTATTATTCTTCCAAATGTTGATACAAAGGAATCAATATCTATCGCAGAATCTATTCGCAAGAAAGTAGCTGACTATCCGTTTTACGGAATAGAGCATTTACCTGATAAGCGTGTAACGGTATCTATTGGTGTTTCCACTTCACCAGAAATGGCATCTCAAAGGGAACAATTGATTATGCTTGCCGATCAAGCTCTTTACAAAACAAAATACAGCAGTCGAAATAAGGTTCAGCTATATACATCTGTCATTGATGAATTAAAAGGAAACTATAAATTTTATTCAAAAGATGAAGAAGAAGTTCTTCAAACATTAAGAACGTTTTTAATGATTATTAACTCAAAAGATCGGTATACATATGAACATACAGAAAGAATTATGGAATATGCAGAGAGATTGGCGAAGAAAATCGGTCTTTCTCCTTCAGAAGTAAAGAAAGTCAGATATGGAGCTCTATTACATGATATTGGTAAAGTTGAAGTTCCAAGTGAAGTTCTAAACAAGACAACTAAATTAAATGAAGATGAATGGGAAACTATCAAAAAACATGTAGTTTGGGGAGAACAAATGGTTCAGTCGATTAAAGAACTTCAGCACTGCCTTCCGATGATTCGCCATCATCATGAACGGTTTGATGGCAAGGGTTATCCCGATCTATTATCAGGTACGGATATCCCCCTTGAAGCAAGAATCTTAACCATCGCAGATTGCTTTGATGCTATGACCACTAACCGGCCTTACCAAAAAGCCAAGACAGCCGTTGAGGGTATTGAAGAAATCATCCGCTGCTCTGGTGAACAATTCGATCCTGAACTCATTGCTCCATTTATAGAAGTAATTTCAGAGTTAAAGCCAGAGGTGCAACTAAAACAAAAACTGAATGTAAAGCTACACAAAGCAATTTAATCAGATTGGCCTTACACAATTTGAAACCCCCAAGTAATGATACTTGGGGGTTTTTATTAGTTCCTTATTGAGCTGTATAGCCGCCATCGATAACGATTGCCTGGCCTGTTACACTCTTTGATTTATCGCTTGCAATGAACATCGCATAATCAGCGATTTCGCTTACATCCAACAAGCGTTTTTGTGGAACCAATGGATAAATAACTTCTTCAAGTACTTTGTCCAAAGGAACGTTTCTTGTGTTTGCAATGTCCTGCAATTGGCCGCGTACTAATGGAGTATCCACATAGCCAGGGCAGATCGCATTGACCGTAACGCCGAATGGTGCAGCCTCTAATGCAGCAACCTTTGTCAGTCCGATTACGCCATGCTTCGCACTGTTATAAGCAGCTTTACCAGCAAAACCGACGAGACCGTTGATGGAAGCAACATTGATAATGCGTCCAAAACCTTGCTCCTTCATAATTGGGAATGCATATTTTGTTGCAATGAATGGTGCTGTCAGCATGATTTTAATCATCAATTCAAACTTTGCTGTAGGGAATTCTTCAATTGGTGATACATGCTGCAAGCCTGCATTGTTAATCAACACATCTACACGGCCATATGTCTTATGTGCTGTTTCGATCATGTTCTTAATATCTTCTTCACTTGTAACATCTGCTTTAAGACCAATTGCATCGTATCCAAGGCTACGAAGATTTTCAGCAGCATTCTCTACGCCTTCTGCATTCAAATCCGTTAGTACAACCTTACTACCATTTTCAGCAAAAGTTTTTCCAATTTCAAATCCAATTCCACTCGCAGAACCTGTAATAACAACGACTTTATTTTCGACCATGATTAAACACTCCTTCAATTTATATTAAATTAAACCCAGACTAGCCATAATAATTCCAACGATCATGGCAAGGGTAGGAATAACAAGACCAACCATAAAAACATCTTTATAACAGTCCTTGTGCGTCACCTTTGTAACAGCAAGCAATGTCAATAATGCTCCATTATGAGGCAGTATCGATGCCCCGGAAGCAATCGAAGCCATCCGGTGAAAAGCCTCCGGACTTATTCCAGTTGAATGCGCCAAACCTGCATATGTAGTTCCCAATGCTTGCAAGGCTATTCCCATTCCACCTGAAGCAGAACCGGTAATCATCGCTAGAATTTGAACAATCACTGACTCTGATACAAGAGGGTTGCTGGAGATTCCTAATAACATTTCAGTAATATGCTTAAAATCAGGCACTGCCGTTACCACGGCACCAAATCCGACTGCGGCGCTTGTGTTGATAATAGCCATAACAGACCCTTTACCACCCTCATTAATGGAAGGGATAAACTTTTTATACTGTTTAATGTTAATAATAATAATTGCTACAATTCCTGCTATTAAAGATGGAATAGCTTCCCATTTTACAATGTCCAGCAAGATCACCACTAAAATTAACGGAACTAAAGATAACAGCCAATTTGGCAGTGATTCCGACTTGGAACCGCCATCCTCTTCCAATGTTTCTATTTCTTTAAATGTATCTCCGGCTGCAGACATTTTTTTCTCTCTGAATGCTAGCCAAAAATATCCTCCGACCGCCATAACCAGCGTCGCAGCAATCCCCATTACTGAACCAGCCATTGGCGTTGTATTAAAAGAAGCCATCGGAATCAAATTTTGAATTTGCGGAGTACCTGGCACCGCTGTCATCGTAAAAGTGAATGCACCGAGGACAATGGTTGGTGCAATCAGTTTCCTTGAAATATTTGCTTCCTTAAATAAGGCAACTGCGATCGGATAAATCGCAAATACTACGACAAATAGGCTCACTCCACCATAGGTTAAAATGGCTGAGGAAACCAGCACACCTAGTATGGCACGCTTTTTGCCGATGAATTTTGTTATTTGAAAGGCAACAGCTTTGGCAGCTCCTGTGTCTTCCATAAATTTCCCGAATATGGCACCCAATAAAAAGATCGGAAACCATTTCTTTGTGAAAGTCACAAAGCCCCCCATGTAAGTTTCCGTATACGCATGCATTATATCCAAGCCGCTTAATAGGGCCACCACGCCGGCAACGATTGGTGCTACCCATATAATGGACCAGCCTCGATAGGCTAAAACCATAAGTAGTACCAAGCCTATCACAATACTTATCATTCTCTTACCCCCTATTGTTAAATATTAAAAGGTTTGTTCTCTATTACCTTTTCTTTCCCCATCCCTTGTTATGTTGATAAAAAAAGGAACGAAAGAAATTTTACTCTTTTGACATTAATAAGTAAAATGAATTAAAACTATATATAGTATGCAAAAAAGTTATAGAAAAGAAATGAGAGAAAATATGGATATCCGCCAACTAACTTATTTTATTGAAGTTGCCAAATACAGGAGTTTTACCAAAGCTTCTCATATTCTTCATTTGTCGCAACCTACCCTCAGCAAAATGGTGAAAAACCTGGAGGATGAATTGGAAATTGACCTGATTGACCGCTCGTCCAGACAATTCGAAATGGCGGAAGCTGGAGAAATTGTTTTTGAGGAAGGACAAGTAATAATCGAATCTCTGCATAACTTGTCGACTCATTTAAATGACCTAATGAATCTGAAAAAAGGAACAATCAAAATTGGGATACCTCCACTGATATAGGTGTCTTATTTTTCCCGAAAATCATTAAAGCATTCAAAAATTTATACCCGAATGTGACGATTTTGCTCACTGAACACGGCGCGAACAAAGTTCAACAAGAAGTTCATGATGGCCTCCTCGAATTGTAAAATATGTTATTTTAGATTTATATAATTTTTCATTTAGGGGTGCGAGATGATAAAAGCGGTTGTATTTGATTTTGATGGCTTGATCGTAGATACGGAATCTGTCTGGTTTGAAGCATTTAAGGATGTATTACATCATTACGGCCTTCAGTTGGAGCTTGATCATTTTTCAAAAGTGATTGGAACGAATGATACCGTTTTATATTCTTTTATTCAAGAAAATAGTAAACAAGAAGTTGACATTGCTGAAATTAAATCGAAAGCGCATTCTATCTTTCACGAAAAAATGGGGCAACCCTTTTTAAGGGAAGGCGTAAAAGAATATTTAGAAACAGCAAAAACTATGGGATTAAAAATCGGGTTGGCATCAAGCTCAACTCGACAATGGGTAGAAGGATATCTGGAGGCGTTGGAAATCCATCATTATTTTGAGACCATTTGCACACGAGATGATGTCAACCAAGTGAAACCCGATCCGGAGCTTTATTTATTGGCTGTGAAGAAACTTGGAGTTGCACCTGATGAGGTGCTGGCTTTCGAAGATTCATTAAACGGATTACTGGCTGCCCGGAAAGCTGGATTATACTGTGCGATCGTTCCAAATCTGGTTACTGCGCATTTGCCGTTTGAGGATTTCCATTTCCGATTGGAATCAATGGCACATATGTCTCTAAATGAACTAATTAATTTGCTAGTTCTTTAGCCGCCCAGAATTTCGAGGGGATTGCGATGGGGATCATTTGAGGAGATCCTTTCTTAAATGTAAAATTTGATTAGCAAGTCTTTATGTTAAATGGGTGGATCCTTTATTTTTTGATAGTTTAGCAGAAAATTGGGTACCATTGTTGGTAGACCAATTCCTAGCTTTACTACATCTCAATCTTTCATTTCCTTTGCAACATGGGTAACAGCCGTTGGAGTTTTTCATTCGTATTCCTAATTGGCCACAGCATAATTTATCCTTTTTTTCCAGTTAAACAAGCCATTTTCTTAACCATCTTCTTATTTGTCACTATGGTATAATTGGGGAATATCTTGAAGTGTATGGTGATATTTATGGTTTATTTATTTTTACTGATCGTTCTGTTGATTTGCATTTTTTTGTTTATCTACTTTAATAAAATATATATAAGAACCTCAACAATGGCTGTCGTTATGGCTTTAGGTATTATTACACAAGGAGTTCTTTTAAACTACTTTGGAACTCATTTTTTCCAAGGCAGTTTTGGTAAATTTATTAGTATTTTTAACCTCTCTTTGTGGTTTGCTTTTATTCTATCTTTTTTAATGGCATACCTTGATGGAAAATTTAAAGAAATACATTATTCTAATCGGATTAACCGTTTTGGTATTGGTACATGGGTTGCTGGAACATCAATATGTGGGATCTTATTTTATATACAGTTTTTTCATTGGGGTTTTATTTCCGAAATTATAGCTTATTTAAATATTTTTTTATGGATTATATATATCGCAATGTGTTTAAAAACCCTAATTGAAATTACTATGACAAAATCATATAGGAGTGTACATGGTATCCTTCTTTTAACCACTGTAAGTACACAATCTATTGTTCTTTTAATCACCACTGTTTTTAAAGAATTGCCAATAATAATTACGATGCCATTACTAATCATAGGGTTTTGTTTTTATATTGTTTGTGTTTTCTTTATTTTATATAGGTACTTAACAAGCTCTTGGTCTATTGAAAAAGATTGGAACAATACAAACTGTATTTTACATGGTGCTTTATCAATTTCAGGGATTGCATGTATTAAAACTGGCTTCATAAATGAAATTACAATTGATTTTATATGGATATTAGCAACGGTGATTTTCTGTTTAGTTGAATCCATCGAAGTTTATAGACTTTTTAGGCGCATTAAATATTATGGGATTAAAAAAGGTATTTTCATTTATGATCTAACACAATGGAGTAGAGTTTTTACATTTGCTATGTTTTATACATTCACATTTCTGATCAAACCTGATTTATTAATAATAATATTTGTTAAAGGCACAATCTTAACCTCAGGTGTATGGATAATTATGATTCTTTTTATTATTGAACTCATGCTGAGTATAATTTTTATGGTTAAAACTTATAAAAAATCATCTAGAGAGAATCATAAAAAAAATGAAGTAACCTCCTCTTATTAATTAGGGAGGTTTTTTCATTTCCAAGCGATAGAACAAACCGACAAAAGTTTTCCTCAACTGAGTGCCTGTGCATCGCCCCGATAAATCTTGTTTCACATTAATGCTCCTCGTTAAATATAAAAACGGTTTTCCTTCCGATTAAATATCCTGTATATTTTTTATCGTAAGTTTATTTAGAATTTGTTATAGAACGCGTTTCTTTTATTCTTAAAAATTATTACAGTATCCATAAAACATCTTATTATTGGTATCTGGAAAAAAGTCAAAAGGGAGTGAGTTTAATGAAATTAAAGGGAAAAGTGGCTCTCGTTACCGGCGCCTCTAGAGGTTTAGGAAAACAAATCAGTCTCTCCCTAGCGGAGGAAGGCAGCTTCGTCATCGTAAATTATTTGCGAGACAGAGATTCCGCTAAAAATGTCGTTACTCAAATCAAGGAACTGGGTGGAAGAGCTTGTGAGATACAAGGTGATATAACTGAGGAAGCAAGAATTGGAACGCTCATTCGAAAAAGTGAAGAAATGGCAGGGGCACCCATTCAAATTATCGTCAATAATGCAACAGGCCCTCAGCCAGAACTTTCTCTTGAGGATGTAACCTGGGAGGATTATGAAAATCAGCTGAACTATTTCGTGAAAGCCCCGTTACTGATTTTAAAAGAAATGCTTCCTTCCTTAAAGATAACCGGTGGTTCGATCATCAATATTGGGAGCGAAGTTGTTCATATAGGCAACGCCCATTTTTCTAACTATGTAACGGCCAAGTCCGCAATGCTTGGTATGACACGTTCATGGGCAAGTGAATTAGGGAAATACGGTATTCGGGTCAATTTAGTAAACCCAGGATTCATACCAGTAGAACGACACACGGATTTATCCTCTCATATCATTGATCAATATAAAGCCCAGCTGCCCTTGCAACGAATGGGTGTACCTGTTGATCTTGCCAACATGGTCGTGTTTCTCGCTTCAGACGATTCTAGTTTCATCACAGGTCAAAGCCTTACGGTAAACGGTGGAAATACATTTGGAATATGAAAAAGTGATGTTGGTGGAGTGGTGCCTGCCACCTATGGGAAAATAAATACGCTGGAGATTCTTTCGAAGTAGATTTTGTTGAGGATGTGGTGGAGGTTACATTATTCCATTCCTACGTATCGACTAACTGCTGTTTTGTTAATTATTCTTTTTCGCTTTACTAAAAAGAAACTTAGGGAACTGAATCTTCAATAAGAACAACAAAGAGAAATTTAAAATTCAAGTGACTTTTTATAAACCAAAAAAGCCGCCACAAAGTGCGACTTTTTCAGATTGGGCTTTTATTTATCTGAGGCCCCAAATTTTTCTGCCAATTTTGTTACATCAGGAATTCCTAATCCCGTTGCCTGATTATAAAGAGTGCCAGGTGTTCCAGTATAGAATAGATTATCGTTCTCTGCCCCTTGTTTATTTAATGGCGTGAACGGTGAAGATGCCTGTTGAGCAAAACGGTAAATTTGTGGATTCCAGAATCCAACTTGAGTATTGTCCGCACTATTAATTAAAGCAGATAAGCCATTTAACTGTGGAGATACGAAGCTTGTTCCTCCATACACAGCGTAACCTGCATTTGTACCAGGCTGACCAGGGTCACTAAAATAAACATAATATCCAGTGTATGGATCTGCATTCATAGAAAGATCAGGAAGGTTTCTTCCAGTTCCATTTCCTGAAATGAGCGTTGGTTGTTTAAATGTCGCAGTCGATAAATCTGCAGAAATATTCCATTCGTCAACAGCTGAGAAATGATTTACACCACTTACTCCTTTTTGATAATCTGGTGTGGCAAAATAGCTGCTGAAACCTCCACCGCCCCCGCTGACTAATCTAGTATCCGGTAGATGTCTGGCCTTGAAATAATTAGAAAGATAATCCCAGCCCCATGCCCTTTCATCATTTACCTTGACATCCAGTCCTGTGGAATTAGAGTGGAATTGGAACGGTAATGTCGTTCCACCAGCAGCAGTGATGTAAGGACTTGAAGCTGGGAAGTCCGTAGTGAGTTTAAATACCTTATCGGCACCCCTCGTTTCATCATATGCACCTGCATCGCCTGATGACGCAAACATGGATATTCCTTGTGCTGCTGCTTGCATAAACAACTGATTAAAGGATTCTTCATATTCTGGAGCTTCCATTTGCTGTTGCACATAAGAGTCGATACTTAGTTCACTTTGTCCCCAACTGACAGAAATCTGTTTCGCTTCGTTATCATTAATTGCATTTGAAAATGCATCAACAAAGCCAGTATCAGAATTCGGTCCTACATACACATGGATATTGGCTTGTGGAGCAATGGCGCCTGATTGTTCTACATCCAGTGATGTTTCATCATAGCCACTCCAACCCGATCCTCCATCTACATCGGATAATTTAATTCGATTAGGCTTTGTAGAAATCCCAATATCATTCCAGAATTGATATGCATCGTCCGGATTAAATTCTGCTAATGTCACAATGCCAATTGTTTGGCCTGCACCAGTAGCTCCCTTTTGGTAAAGCGGATTGACGTTGTAATGATTCTGTAGATCTTTTGGCAATAGGCTAAGTGGCCCTTTTGGAACATCATTAGGATCTAATACCTCTGGTTGTTTAACTGCCCTTGATTCTAGATTTGAATAGTTATTTAATCCTAAAATACATAAAATATTATTTGCAATTACTCCTGGAAGTGTAGGGTTTTTCTTTGTTGCGTGGATACTTTTCCCTTTATAACTAGCATATTGCAATTCTATATTCAGTGCTTTATTAAATTGTGCAACTGTTCCAGTAGCGGTAATAATTAAATTATCTGGATGAACATTAGATTGTATTCCAAAGGCTTGTAAGTAAGAGGTAGTAGCATTAATAAAGCTCGGATTAGGTGCATATTTTGCTTTAAATTCAGTTACATTGAGATACTTTCGATAATGCGGGGAGTTTGGCGTGACAGTTTCATTAATGTATTTTTCTAAATCATTTTTGTTTTGAAGCTTCATGACAAAATCTACTGTTACCACCGTGCTCGGGTCCATGTCACCAAAATAATTCGTTCCTTGAAGAACAGCTGCGCCTGTTCCTTGTGGAACTACTTGATTTCCTGCTGCCGATACACTAAAGGCAGGTGTGCTACCAAATAAGAGAGTACCTGCCGCAGCTACAGTTAGCAAAGATTTTTTCAAGTTTTTCAAAAAAATTCCCCCAGTAATTTTGTATATGTAGAACCCCGTGAACAAATTATTTTCCAGTTCTACAATTATTGTTAATTTTTAAAAAAATTTACTATTTTTTAGAAAAATTATAACCAATTGATTTTATAATATTTATAATAATCAGTTTTTTTAAAAGGGATTGATCCTGATAAATTTACTTCTTAATTGAATTTCACATATAATTTTTTGAAGATAAAAAGCTGCAACCACTGTTTTCATTGAGTGAGTTATGATGGTTATTTCTATCAAATTATATAAATGAAATACTAGTGATATTTAAACTAAGATATTAGAATATTTCTATACCATTTCACCCTCTTTAAAAGTTTTTTAAAAAGAACATTAACATCGAAAAATTTAACTCCAATATGAATATCAAGCGGTAGTTAAATTATTTCTATTTCTTTTGATTATAATCCACAAAACGTTCTTAATAAAGAAATTATTTATGATAATTAATCCCTTAATTCGACAAGTTCTTAAGGATGTTATTTTCCTAATTGAGACAGAAGTTTTTCGAAAGAAATTAATATAACTAATAAAATAAAAGAACATCTTATTCCCAATTCAAACTGTTGATAAACTTGATAGAAAGTATGAATCATGGTGTAAGGATTAAAGTAGAGGTCGTCAGTGAACCAACTTTTGTCTATATATATATCCGTGATGACCGTAACAATCATACCTTCAAACTAATAGATTCTCTCTTATATTAAATCCAAAATGCTAACCTATAATAAAGTGTACCCTTTAATTAAACTTCAAATTTCACCTTCATTCACTTAACTAACTTCAAATCTTTTCTAACTCTAGTTCTTTAGTCTCTCTTAACTCTTAAATTTTTTAAAAATAAGAAACTTTTGTTCCTTACATATTCAGAATTAACAGAATATAATACTCTAAACAACGTTAAGGAGGATGAAAAATGGAAAACGAAAATCGTTCGTTAAATAACCAAGAACAAACCGGTTACGTACAGTTATTCGGAAGTGAGAGAAACTCGTTATCCGGTGCTCTAAAATCGGATCCAGTCCATCCCGATGAAGATATGTCCGTAACTGTACTTGTTCGTCGTCCGTCAGTTACCAGTTTTCTAGAAAAAGCAAGTACTCCCCCCTTTACTTCAGTCCAACATCTTAGCCGTGAAGAATTTGTTGCTTCTCATGGTGTGGTTCAAAAAGACGTAAAAAAGGTGGAAGAATTCGCCCTTAACAACGGTCTTTTAATTAAAGAAGTTAACGCAGCCGCTGGTACCATACTCCTTACAGGACAAGCATCAGCTTTTAGCAAAGCCTTTGAAGTTCAGCTTACAAACTACGAGCATCCAAACTTTATCTATCGAGGACGTACCGGACATATTCGTATTCCAAAAGAACTTGCTGATATTGTTGAAGCGGTACTCGGACTGGACAACCGACCACAGCTTCGACCTCATTTTCAGATTTTTGAGCAAAAGAAAGAATCTCTTAGCGCTGAAACAACAAGGAACTCCTACACTCCCCCTCAAATTGCGCGTCTTTATAATTTTCCACAAAATATTAATTGCAGTGAACAGTGTATCGGTATTATTGAATTAGGCGGTGGTTATAACCGTGCTGAATTACAACATTACTTCTCCTCTCATGGAATTGTGGAACCAGGATTAACAGACGTATCAGTTAATGGAGCAACCAATCAGCCGACAGGGGATCCTAGCGGGCCTGACGGTGAAGTCGTGTTAGATATTGAAGTGGCTGGAGCTGTTGCCCCAGGAGTGAAAATTGCGATTTACTTTGCTCCTAACACTGACGCAGGATTCCTTAACGCCATTACGACTGCTATCCACGACACTGTAAACAAGCCTTCTGTTATTTCCATTAGCTGGGGGGCCCCGGAGAGCCAATGGACCCACCAGGCAATGATCGCGATGGATCGTGCTTTTCAAGATGCAGCAGCACTAGGTGTAACTATCTGTTGCGCCTCTGGTGATCGTGGCTCCGCCGATGGTGTTAATGACGGTCTCGTTCATGTTGATTTCCCAGCTGCCAGCCCCCATGTCCTTGGATGCGGTGGAACCCGGCTTGATAGCTCTGGC
>JAUZPT010000190.1 GCA_030705745.1 Bacillota bacterium
AACGCAACGGGCCAGAATTTCCACACAATCGACACACCGTTTTGAAGCAATCCAAGATAGTTGGAAATTTTATCGTAAAACAATAGTAGTACGTCCAAAAGAATAAATAATATGGAATGGAAAAGCCCTTTACCTGTTTTTTGGTAACGAAGTAGAAAGCCGAGAGCAATAATGAAAATGAAAGCACCTATATGATCCGGCCAAAAAGAAAGCCGGTGGACAACGTGGAAATGCAGGCCGAAGCCAGTCAGAATAGTACCAGGAAGGATGGCTTCATAATCCTTGGATAAATAACCTTGTCCTAAGAAAGCGATCCCCACGATTATCAATAGAGTGGGCCATGTGTAAAATTGTTGAAATAAGGAGAATCCAGATTGTTGTAAAAAGAAGTAGGCTCCAAAGCCAATTAATATTATTCCGGGGAAAATCTGCTGATTTTTCATGAAAAACACCACTTCCAAAAAGGTTTACTTGAATCTGAGCGTTATTTTTGTTACTGTACTTAAGGAAGTATTTGTCGAATGCAAAAAAATTAGACAAACGTATTATTTTTCTATATTACCATATAGTTTCGTTTTCTGTTCACATTTATTGGGCAAAATGATAAATAAGGCATGATATAATCAAATTAGTTAAGTAGGGAATTTTTATTGGGGGTGTCATTGCATAATGCATATTTTAGTACTTGGTATAAACTATAAAACTGCCCCTGTTGAAATCCGTGAACGATTGACATTTAACGAATCCGATCTTAGGGAAGCCATGAAAAAATTAAACAGCAAAAAGAGCATCCTTGAGAATGTTATCCTATCTACATGTAATCGTACGGAAATCTATGCGGTTGTTGATCAACTGCATACAGGCCGTTACTATATAAAAGAATTTTTATCTGAATGGTTCGGGCTTGACCAGAATGAATTTTCACCATTCTTATTTGTTTATGAAGAAGATGGTGCAGTTGAACACTTATTCAAGGTGGGATGCGGTCTTAATTCAATGGTTTTGGGTGAAACACAAATACTTGGCCAGCTTCGTTCTAGCTTCTTGCTCTCGCAGGAGGAAAAAACAACAGGAACTGTTTTTAATCATCTCTTTAAACAAGCGGTAACAGTCGCGAAGAGAGGACATTCTGAAACCGAAATTGGAGCCAATGCAGTCTCAGTCAGTTATGCAGCGGTTGAATTGGCAAAGAAAATATTTGGTTCGCTTAAAAATAAGCATGTTCTTATTTTTGGTGCTGGGAAAATGGGAGAATTGGCAGCCCAAAACTTGCATGGCAGCGGCGTTAAAAAAGTAACAGTCATCAATCGTACATTCGAAAAGGCAGTCGGTCTGGCAGAGAAATTTGGCGGCCAGGCGAGAACGCTGCAGGAGCTTCAATCTTCACTTGCAGAAGCAGATATTCTAATTAGCTCTACTGGATCAAAAGATCTTGTCATTACGAAAGAAATGATCTCTCAAGTTGAAAAAGTGCGTAAAGGAAAACCACTTTTTATGGTGGATATCGCAGTACCTCGTGATCTCGACCCAAAAATCGCGGAGCTCGAAAATGTCTTTTTGTATGATATTGATGATTTGGAAGGAATTGTTGAAGCAAACCTGCAGGAACGAAAGCAGGCTGCGGAAACAATCATGCTTATGATAGAAAAAGAAATCGTAGAATTTAAGCAATGGTTAGGTTTGTTAGGAGTTGTTCCTGTCATCACGGCTTTAAGGGAAAAAGCTCTTTCGATCCAGTCTGAAACAATGGAAAGCATCGAAAGAAAACTTCCCAATCTTTCAGAGCATGATCGTAAGGTGCTAAACAAACATACAAAGAGTATCATCAATCAGTTATTGAAAGATCCCATCTTACAGGCAAAAGAAATGGCTTCGCGCTCCGATGCACAGGATGCGTTGAATTTGTTCGTGAAAATCTTTAATATCGAAGGCCTAATTGATGATCAAAACCATCCGAAAGCAGCCGAAGGCAACAAAAAGATGGTTCAAGCATACCAGGCTTCCTTTCAGTCGTAAGAGAGGTGAGTCCATGTTTGATAATATGACCAGACTTCATGAACTAACAGTCATAGTGTATGCCTTCAGTGTGCTACTATATTTCTTTGACTTCATTCATCATAACCGGAAGGCAAATCGAGTTGCTTTCTGGTTACTTGCATTTGTATGGATTTTGCAAACGGCCTTTCTCTTTTTCTATATGATGAAGACAGGAAGATTTCCGGTTTTGACAATATTCGAAGGCCTCTATTTTTACGCTTGGGTGCTTGTGACTCTATCATTAGGAATCAATCGGTTGCTTCGAGTAGACTTTATCGTTTTTTTTACAAATATACTTGGGTTCATCGTCATGGTAATCCATACCTTTGCTCCAGTCCAGTATGGATCAAGTATTATTGGCAAAAGGCTCGTTTCCGAACTCCTATTGATTCATATCACAATGGCTATTCTTTCATATGCAGCATTTTCCATCTCATTTGTTTTTTCGTTGCTTTATCTCATTCAATACGACCTTCTGAAAAAAAAACAATGGGGCAAGCGTCTGATGCGGTTAGCGGATTTGAAAAAACTGGAGAATTTATCGTATATTCTCGCAGTCATCGGCGTTCCCATGTTAATGTTAAGTTTGATCTTGGGGATGCAGTGGGCATTGTTAAAAGTACCTGGCATGTCCTGGTATGATAGTAAAGTCGTAGGATCTTTTATAGTTTTAACGGCCTACAGCATCTATTTGTATCTTCCGATTGGCAGGAACCTGACCGGAAAATCATTGGCCCTTTGGAATATAGGTTCTTTCTTAATCGTACTTATAAATTTTTTCTTAATTGGTCAATTATCATCTTTCCATTTTTGGTATTCGTAAATTTAGGAGGCTGTCATGAGAAAAATAATAGTCGGTTCCAGACGCAGCAAGCTTGCATTAACGCAAACAAAATGGGTGATCGAGCAATTAAAAATGCTGGGTGCCCCATTTGAATTCGAGATCAAGGAAATCGTTACAAAAGGTGACCGTATTCTTGATGTAACTTTATCCAAAGTAGGCGGCAAAGGTTTATTTGTAAAAGAAATTGAGCAGGCTATGTTGGATAAAGAAATTGATATGGCCGTACATAGCATGAAGGATATGCCCGCTGTATTACCTGAAGGTTTGACGATTGGCTCGATTCCTTTCCGTGAGGATCATCGTGATGCACTCATTTCTAGAGGGCATATTGCATTAAAAGACTTGAAGCCAGGAGCGGTTATCGGAACGAGCAGCCTTCGTCGCAGCTCCCAGTTGCTTTTGAAACGACCTGACCTTGAAATCAAATGGATTAGAGGGAATGTAGACACGCGATTGGCAAAGCTTGAAGAAGGAGAGTATGATGCGATTATTCTTGCGGCTGCCGGCCTTTCACGTTTAGGTTGGGCCTCCGAGGTTGTTACCGAATTTTTGGACTCTGAAAGCTGTGTACCTGCTGTTGGCCAAGGTGCGCTCTCAATCGAATGCCGGGAAGATGATCAGGAACTTCGTAGCATTCTTGATAAATTCACGTGTGAAAAAACGGATCGCGCCGTTAGAGCTGAACGTTCTTTCCTGCACAAGATGGAAGGCGGCTGCCAAGTGCCGATTGCCGGATATGCCTATGTAGATGAAAAGGATGAAATCGTCCTGACAGGTCTTGTCGCTTCACCAGATGGGAAAATCGTCTACAAGGAAGAAGTAAGAGGAAATGATCCGCTTCAAATCGGGATTGAAGCTGCTGACTCTTTGATTGAAAAAGGTGCGAAAGAGCTAATTGAAAAAGTTAAACAGGAGCTTGAAAGTGAATGATACAACCTCTGCCATTGCTTGAAAAAAAAATTCTTGTTCCACGAGGGAAAAAGCAGGCGAAATCACTTTCACTTTTAATAGAGAAGCATGGAGGGATTCCTGTTGAAATCCCTCTTATTGCCTTTCGTCCCATTCCTTTCGGCAAGTACCTTCAGAAAGTCATGACATCTCTGCATACATACGATTGGATCATTTTCACGAGCAATGTAGCGGTGGAGACGTTCCTTTCTTTTTTTTCAAAAAAAGAATACTCAAATCTTCCTAAGATTGCTGTGATTGGTGAGAGAACAAAACGGATTCTAAACGAAAATGGACTGAAAGTGAGATTCCTGCCAACAGAATATGTTTCTGAGACCTTCGCAGAAGAATTTTCTCATATTGTTCAGACGAATGAAAGGGTTCTCATTCCAAAAGGCAATCTTGCTAGAGATGTTATTGCTGAAACTTTAAGAAAAAAAGGTGTTACGGTTGAAGAAGTGATTGTATATGAAACGTATATGCCAGACGAAAGCCGATTTAAGCTAGCCGAAATGCTGACAAATAAGGAAATTGATATTTTGATGTTTACAAGTCCATCTACTGTAGAACACTTCATGGGTATAGTTGCGGAATATAAGCTTCAATCAAAGATTGAACATTGCCTAATTAGCTGCATTGGACCAGTGACGAAGGAAAAAATCGAGTCATTTGGATTAATAGCCCATGCCTCTCCAGAGGTGTATACTGTAGAAGAGATGATTAACAGCATAATAAAGTATTTAAACTAATTAATTGGAGGTAAAAAAAATGGTAATGCCTTTTTCACGTCACCGCCGCTTGCGCCAAAGCGCTAATATGCGTGCACTTGTCAGAGAAAATCACTTGAATGTCAATGACTTTATTTATCCACTTTTTATTGTAGAAGGTGAAAAAATTAAGAACGAAGTATCCTCAATGCCGGGGGTTTTTCATCTGTCTTTGGATT
The DNA here is from genome assembly GCA_030705745.1 of Bacillota bacterium. GTDB lineage: Bacteria > Bacillota > Bacilli > Bacillales > Cytobacillaceae > Neobacillus_A. Next base: position 4,776 of record JAUZPT010000190.1, read on the forward strand.
TTCTGGAAGAGGAAATGAAGGATATCGTTTCGCTCGGAATAAAATCTGTCATTCTCTTCGGGGTGCCTGCTGAAAAAGATGAATGCGGCGAACAGGCTTACCATGACCATGGGATTGTACAAGAGGCTACCCGTTTCATTAAAGAACGCTTTCCTGACATGATTGTGGTTGCTGATACATGCCTGTGCGAATATACAAGCCATGGACACTGTGGCGTTGTTGAAAATGGAAAAGTATTAAACGATGCCTCCCTTGAGCTTTTGGTCAAGACTGCAGTAAGTCAGGCAAAAGCCGGCGCAGACATCATAGCGCCGTCGAACATGATGGACGGATTCGTTACTGCTATCCGGGCAGGATTGGATGAAGCCGGTTTTGAAGAAATTCCGATCATGTCCTATGCAGTGAAATACTCATCTGCTTTTTACGGCCCTTTCCGAGAAGCGGCAGACAGCACACCTCAATTCGGGGATCGCAAAACGTATCAAATGGATCCTTCTAATCGTCTTGAGGCAATGCGAGAGGCTGAATCCGACGTTGCCGAAGGTGCAGATTTTTTAATTGTTAAGCCTGGCATGCCTTATTTGGATATTGTCCGTGACGTTAAGAATAACTTTAACCTTCCTGTTGTCGTATATAATGTCAGCGGAGAGTACTCAATGGTGAAAGCCGCAGCTTTAAATGGCTGGATCGACGAAAAAAATGTAGCGCTTGAAATGTTAATTGGAATGAAGCGTGCCGGTGCGGATTTAATTATTACGTACTTCGCTAAGGATGCAGCTCGCTGGTTAAAAGAACAATAAAACGGTCTTAATCATGAATCGAAATGAGGGAAATCTATGCGATCATACGAAAAATCGGTTGAAGCTTTCAAAGAAGCGAAAACGTTGATGCCCGGAGGTGTTAACAGCCCAGTCCGTGCCTTTAAATCGGTGAATATGGATCCTATTTTCATGGCTAATGGAAAAGGGTCAAAAATTTATGATATCGATGGTAATGAATATATTGATTATGTCCTGTCATGGGGGCCGTTAATTCTTGGCCATACGAATGACCGTGTCGTCGAAGCAATCAAAAGGGTAGCTGAACTTGGTACGAGCTTTGGAGCACCTACTTTAATGGAAAATGAGCTTGCCAAACTAGTCATCGAACGCGTTCCATCAATAGAAGTCGTGCGGATGGTCTCTTCGGGCACTGAAGCAACAATGAGTGCTCTACGCCTGGCACGAGGATATACAGGCCGTAATAAAATTTTGAAATTTGAAGGCTGCTATCATGGACACGGTGATTCCTTGC
>JAUZPT010000191.1 GCA_030705745.1 Bacillota bacterium
AAAAAGAGATAATTACGGCTGTTTGTTGTTCGAATGGATCATTCGAATGAAGATCTTTTAAACCCATTTCACAAAAATTGGCATTACGGCCGATCTCAAGTTTTTTCTCTTCTGCAATGGAATCCGTTTCATCAATGGACAAATCGATACCGACCACTTCCCAGCCTTTTTCTAAAAGTTTATTACACAAATGAAAACCGGCAAAGCGAAAACTTCCGAAAATATAAGCATTTTCCATCCTGCGTTGCCCCCCATAAATCTGTTTCCTATTGCATCCTATTCCAGCCAGCCAAAAATTATTTCTGTTTGGCTCTGTTTCCAATGGTTACAGGTTTTTTTCATGGGCAGAAAAAAATTTGATCATTTGCGTACCTAACTGCTGTTTTTTTTCCGGAAGCATGTAAGAGGTGGCAATATTCATGCTTTCTTTGTTCTGGAATAATAGGTTTTGGTAAAGAGTTGTTCGGTTGAAAGCCCGGCCACCTGATAAAATATGAATCATCCGTACAGGAATATTTTCATTGATGACAATTTCGGTATCACTTGATAAAATTTCTGCTTCGATAGAAGAGATGTCTTTTTGATAAGCATACGACAATTCTGTTAAAAGCTTTTTGTAAAAAAATTTATGTTCTTTTTCTTGTTCCAAATGATGTTTTAGCGACAAAATTGGATTTACAAACACAACCGACCTGATTTGGTCTGGCATTTCGGACATAAGTTCCATTGCTACCAGTGCTCCCATCCCTTCTGCAAGAATATGGATCTTTTCATTGAGAATCTCATTTCTTATTACATGATGATACAATCGTTTAGCCATTTGAATTGCTCGTTTGCTTCCCCAGTTTTTCCCGTAAAGATTGGAAGAAAAAATGATATACCCGGCTGCTTTCAATTTTATAATTAGAGATTGCTTCCCTTCATTTTGCATCCAAAAGCTTTTGCTTTCTTCAACAAAATGCCTTTCATCCCCAATAATTAGGATACTGAAACCATTAGGCTTCTCTGGGTAATGTATAATATTCCATTGGGTATCCAATTGAAAAATCCGGCTATCCATACATAAAACTCCCTTAACAAATTTTCATCAAATTATTGTATGTGGCAGCGTACAATCGGAAAGGGATTTTGCCCATAATAAGAAAATAAAGGCAAAGGAAAGGCAGCTTATCATTCGTTTTTCTTCCACCATGGCAATAGTGACTGCATACACCTTAATTAACAATTTATTATTTTCATGGCATATGGTATGATGATTTGAGAATTAAATAGTAAGAGGTGAAATTCATGAAATATTTCTGGGCTTTTTTCTGGACGTTCCTTTTGGTGGAAATGTTAACGTACGTTGTCAGTTCGATGCTGGGAGCTGCATTTAATTTTAAAACCGGCGCCTTTTTAGCAGTTTGTGTAACCGTTTTACTCATGATTATTTCGACGGTCATTCCAAATGAACCTGCCGAGAAGCATATCCATTAAAAAAATTTTCTAAAAAGTCATCCTGTTCAAAAACAGGATGACTTTTTCTTTACTTTACCTTAAATACCAATTTTTCATCTTCCAAATGAACGACAACTTCAGAATGATGCTTCAGATGACCTGAGATGATTTCTCGTGCAAGCGGTGTTTCAAGATTCCTTTGGATAAACCGTTTTAATGGCCTTGCTCCGTAAATCGGATCATAACCATTTATGGCAACAAAATTTTGAGCCTCCTCACTCATAATTACACGAATATATTGATCATCAAGCCTTTTTTGTAAATCATTGAGTAGCTTCTGAACAATGCCTTTAATTTCTTTTGAAGACAATGGGTGAAACAAAATCGTTTCATCGATCCTGTTCAAAAATTCTGGGCGAAAATGATTTCTCAGCTGCCCATACACCTTGGATCTGCTATCTGAGGATATTCCATCACCTTCTGTTGTATCATGGAAAAATTGGGACCCAATATTTGAAGTCATAATGATAACAGTATTTTTGAAATCAACCGTTCTTCCCTGAGAATCCGTTATTCTTCCGTCATCAAGCACTTGAAGTAGAAGATTGAACACCTCTGGATGTGCCTTTTCCACTTCATCGAGCAATATAACAGAGTAGGGCCTTCTTCTAACAGCTTCCGTTAATTGTCCACCCTCTTCATATCCTACATACCCAGGGGGAGCCCCTATCAATCTTGAAACAGCAAATTTTTCCATGTACTCTGACATATCGATCCGAATGATTTGCTCTTCACTATCGAATAAAGCTTCTGCCAATGCTTTTGCCAATTCAGTCTTTCCAACACCCGTCGGGCCAAGGAATAAAAATGACCCAATTGGTCTGTTAGGCTCTTTTATTCCCGCCCTTGCGCGAATGACAGCATCAGAAACAAGCTGAATTGCTTCTTCTTGTCCAATCACCCTTTCACTCAAAAGGCTTTCTAGCTTCAATAGCTTTTCTCTTTCACCCTCGACAAGTCTTGTCAAAGGTATTCCTGTCCATCTGGCCACAATTTCCGCTATCTCTTCTTCTGTCACTTCTTCACGCAGCAATCGTTCACCTTCACGATTGCTTACATTTTCTTCAAGCTCAAGAAGCTCTTTTTCAAATTGAGGTATTTTACCATGGCGCAGCTCAGCAGCCACATTTAAATCATATGTGTCTTCCGCTCGTTGCAGCTCTCTGCGTAATTTTTCCAAGTGTTCTTTCTTTTCCTGCACCATCTGAATCGTTTGTTTTTCAAGAACCCACTTGGCTTTCATTTCATTTGCACTTTCTTTTAACTGTGCAAGTTCACCTTCAAGAAGTTTTAATCGTTGGATGCTTCCTTCATCCTTTTCTTTTCGCAATGCCGCTTCTTCAATTTCGAGTAGCATTAATTTCCTCATGATTTCATCCAATTCAGTTGGCATGGAATCAATTTCTGTACGAATATGCGCGCACGCTTCATCCACAAGATCGATCGCCTTATCGGGTAAAAATCGATCTGTTATATACCTATTCGACAAAGTGGCCGCAGCCACAAGAGAGCGATCATGAATTTTTACACCATGGTGGATTTCGAATCGTTCCTTCAGCCCTCTTAGAATGGATATCGTTTCTTCGACTCCAGGTTCTTCTACCATTACTTGTTGGAAACGGCGTTCAAGGGCTGGGTCTTTTTCAATATATTTCCGATGTTCCTCCAAAGTCGTCGCTCCGATGCAATGCAGTTCACCCCTCGCCAGCATCGGCTTTAACATATTCCCGGCATCCATGGCGCCTTCCGTTTTTCCAGCACCGACAATGGTATGAAGCTCATCTATGAAAAGAAGAATTCTTCCTTCACTCTTTTTCACTTCATTTAAAACGGCTTGAAGCCTTTCTTCAAACTCTCCTCTGAATTTTGCACCCGCAATTAAGGAGCTCATATCAAGCGAAAAAATGCTTTTATCCTTTAATCCTTCCGGAACGTCCCTCCGAATGATTCTTTGCGCAAGTCCTTCAACGATTGCTGTCTTGCCAACACCAGGTTCACCGATAAGCACGGGATTGTTCTTTGTTTTTCTGGAAAGAATTCTGATGACATGCCTAATTTCTGTGTCCCTGCCAATAACGGGATCCATTTTCCCAGCTGCTGCTTCGGCCACTAAATCACGACCGTATTTTTTCAATGCTTCATATGTTCCTTCCGGATTTTGAGATATCACTTTTTGATTCCCCCTAATTTCCTTTATTTCGGTTGATATGTTTTTCAAATCGGCTCCTTGTTTTTTCAACAATCCTGCAAAAACTGAAGAGGTTATCATGAATGCGGCGAGCAAGAAATGTTCAACCGAAAGATATTCGTCTTGGAATTCCCGCGCAATTTCCTCCGATTTCGTTACAATCTGCTGCATTTGCGGACTCAAATAAAGCTTGCTATTCTCTGCTCCGCTCCCTGTTACTTTTGCCTTTTTGTACAATTCCCTATTTAATTCTTCTTTAACTTTCTTCGTGTTTACTTTGATTTTTTCTAAGACAGAATTGATAAGGCTATCTTCATGCTCCATGATGGATAGAAAAAAATGAGATTCATCCAATTCCTGATGACTGTTCTTGAGCGCCAGCGCCTGAGCTTCACTAAATCCAGCCTGTAAACGTTCCGTCATTTGATTAAAATCCATCACAACCACTCCTTTTGACCTTTTTTGACCTTTGATATTTATATTATAAATTACTCTTGAGAGAAATAAAAGCCATCCGCACCGGATGGCTTTTTCCATATCTTATGGTTTTCGTAAGTATGTCCAATGGCGGTTTTGGTTCGATGTTTCCGGAAAAGAATCGCCAGCTTTAAGCTTTATTTTTTGTGGATTTAAGACGTTGCTTCCAGTCTCACCAATTTCAATGTAAATACCATTATTGGGTGCCTTTTTCCCTGGTTGGAATTGTCGGTTTTGTCCCACTTTTCATTCCTCCTTCAGTTGATTCCCTAATAGTCTTTCCCATTTCAGAAAGAAAATATCGACTCATTTTTTACGGACAAACTTCAAGTTCCCCAGTGGCATGATTCGACAAATATTTCCCGAGCAATAATTGTGTCAAAATTTCACGATAAAATATGACGTTTGTATGAACTTATTGTCCATTCATTGCTTAAATTCCCCAATTAACAATATAATTATAGTAAAATCTAACATTTTTTCTGCCCTGGCCGATTCAAACAAATTCTTTTCCCCTAAGGTGGTTATAGAATGCAATCTCTAGAAATTCCCGTCCAATTGAAAGAACTGATACAATCTGCCCATCATGTTCGAAAAATGGAAAAAGGAAGTTTTCTTTTTCAGGAAGGATCAGTCGCGAATGAACTTTTCATCATCCAAAGCGGAATGATTCACGTTAGCAAAATTGTCCCGGACGGTCGTGAATTAACATTACGCATATGTTCAAAAGGTGATTTGGTCGGAGAAGTACAATTATTTTCGGCAGAAACTCGCTATTATTTGAGCGGCAAAGTAGTAGAAAGTGGAGAAGTGGCAGTAATTTTAAAAGAGGAGCTGGAAGAAAATCTTTCCCGCAACCATGTTTTGGCGATGGAGTATATGAAATGGATGAGCACTCATTACCAAAAAACTCAAACAAAGGTTCGCGATTTGGTCCTTCATGGAAAAAAAGGCGCATTATTTTCTACCTTAATAAGATTAACAAACAGCTATGGAAGCCATTCACCTAAAGGAATCGTGTTGGACCTCCCATTAACAAACCAAGAATTGGCTAATTTCTGTGGCACATCAAGAGAGGTTGTCAATCGATTGCTAAGTGATTTGCGCAAAGGTGATATCATTTCAGTGGACAAAGGAATCATCACGATCCATGACCTCGATTTCCTCAAACGAGAGATCGATTGCGAAAATTGCACTAGGGAAATTTGTAATATTGATTAAATACTAAGAACAGCAAAAGAAGCAGCTCCTTGGGAGACTGCTTCTTTTTATGCCGGCCTTTAACTTGTCAATTATTTAATAAACTGAAGCATGATGATGACAAAAAAGAGAGAGGCATTCGCGATTTCATAAATTCCAATTTTTAATGACGATAAATTTTTTCCATAAAAACCGATTGCCCTTGTCAGGCTCGGTAAAAATGCAAATGCGACGATCCAAAATCCAAGAGAAATCCAGATAAGTGGCAGTGCAATATGGTATGACCAGGAAATCCATTTAAAGATATTGTTTTTCTTTTCTCGAATCAGAGTTTTTACATAAAAAGTGCTGCCCATAAAAAACATGATCGACGTGAAAAATACAAGAAGTGCGTTTTTTGTTACCATTCCATCCGCTAAATAGCTGCTTGCCAAACCTGAAAGAGAAAATGCACATATAGCACTAACATCATTTGCAAATGCTCGATCCTTATTTTTAGAAGAAAAGTATGCATTAATAAAAAAGAAAGGGATCATTAGAAGTCCGAAATAAACAAGCGATGGCCTACTGAAAAGTGGAATCATCAATAAACCTATTGCCGGAATTATATAAACAAGAGTCCATTTTGTATAAAAAGGCAATTTCTTTCTTTTAAAAAGAAGAA
>JAUZPT010000192.1 GCA_030705745.1 Bacillota bacterium
AGGTGTATGCATCTAGGTTTTGAAAGGAGCACATGATGAAAATTACAATTAGTGAAGAAGCAGCAAACTGGTATCAAACAGAAATGAATATAGCTAGCGGGAATTATGTGCGCTTTTTTGTTCGTTATGGAGGCTGTAGCACGGTCCAGAGCGGATTTTCTTTAGGCGTTTCAAGTGAGGAGCCGGTTGATCTCGGCGTATGTTCAGAGAAAAATGGTATTACCTTTTATATTGAAGAAAAAGATTTATGGTATTTTGATCAACACGACCTGAACGTCGATTTCAATAAAAAGCACAGTGAGCCAGTTTTTGATTATAAAAAATAAAAAGAAAAGCGGTTTTACCGCTTTTCTTTTTATTTACTATTGCCCCAAAGATGATGTCCCAATCCTTCTTTCGTGAGGATCTCTTTTTGACCATTTCCGATCAAATCGAAGTGTGAATAGCCATCCCGTCTAACATGAATCCATTCCTTCTTCAATCCGTATTGCCGGCCCCATTCTTCCAACTTGTACAAATCACAGCATCCTACTTTCGTGACTGTTTTACAGCCAGGAAAACGGTCATCAAGCCAATAATGGGTCAAAAAAGCAATTTCGCCATGATCGATTTTTCTTTTCCATTCCACTAGTTCTTCTCGCTTAATTCCAAATGCCATTTTCCATCATCCTACACATTCTCGGCATTATTCTGTTTTTTCGCATTTTCATAAGCAGCATGCCATTCCGGAAACATTCTTTTTATTGAAATTGGGCGGAAGCTGTCCTTTTTAACACAAACATGCTTTGAGTTCCCGATGACCGCTATTTCACCTGTTTGGGTTAGAATTTCATATCCATATGTAACCCGGAAGCCATCGTATTCCTCCACCCATGTTTTTACTATCGCCTTTTCACCGTAACGGACTGGCTTCTTATACGTCGCTTGTATGTCAATTACAGGTGAAATAATTCCGTCTTTTTCCATTTCGGCGTAATTATATCCCAGCCCTTCAATAAAACTTGTTCTGCCAAGCTCCATCCAAATAAAATAATTCGCGTGGTACACAACACCCATCTGATCCGTCTCAGCATATCGGACCTCTATCTCTTTTGTTGTAACGAACATTCGCTCTCCCCTTTTCTAATCTTTGATAAGGCGATCGTAACATCCTCTGCTTCGAGGTCGCACGCTTTTTCTTCCATGCCTTCCATTGACGGTTCATTCATCAAACGCATTGCTTGTGCTTGCATCATTTCATCCACAAGGTTTGTCGCAAAACGACCATTCCCTTTATTCCTATAATCCTTCAGATCTAAAAGCAGGATGTTTTTTGTTTCCTCAGTCAAGCGATAGTGAAATTTACTCGCATATGACTCCATTATCCTTATCAGCTCTTCAGCCGAATAATCAGGAAAGGCAAAAAACTTCTTGAATCTCGAGCGCAATCCAGGATTGCTATCTAATAATACTTCCATTTCATTTGGGTATCCGGCAAGCACGACAACAAGATTTTCATTATGCTTAGTCATTTCATCTACTAGGGTATCGATAACTTCCTTTCCAAAGTCCCCAGCTGTTTGACCAAGCAACGAATACGCTTCATCGATAAATAAGACTCCACCTAAAGCTTGTTTTATTTTTTTTCGCGTTTTACCGGCTGTTTGACCAACATAGCCTGCAACAAAATCTGCCCGGCTTGCCACAATGAGATGGCCGCGTTTTAAAATGCCATATTCCTTTAGCATTTGGGCATATACTTTTGCGACTGTTGTTTTCCCAGTGCCAGGATTACCTGAGAAAACGGAATGTAACTGGATGGGGACTTGAGGAAGATTATGATTTCTACGAAATTGCTGCATTTTAACAAAGGAGATGAGCGTATTCATTTCTTCCTTCAAATCGTCCAATCCGATAAGCTGCTGGAGCATTTCAATCGGATCTTCTGTATGCTTTTCATCCCTTTCGATAAAATCCTCATTATTCAATAATGTAAAACGCAATAAACTCTGTGATGGAGCTTTTTTGGAGCCTTTTGTAAAAATGGCGTTCAACATTAAATCCCTTACAGTTCGCGCATTGCCAAATGTGTCATCGACTCGTTCTTTTTCCAAACGTGCCTTTAATGCTGTCTTTGCATCCTCGGCTAGAATATAATCGTTATCATCAGCCATTTTTTCGGCAATAGCAATCAATTCGTCATCCTCATAGTCCGGCAAAGCGATAAAATTCGATTGAGGAAACCTGCTTCTCAAGCCTGGATTCGCATCAAGAAAGGACCTCATTTCATCTGGGTAACCCGCCAGGATAACAGCAAATTTTCCGCCAAATTCCTCACCAGTCATGAGGGAAACAAGGGTATCGATGGCAGTTTGTCCGTAATCACTTCCTGATTGGCCTTCACGCTTGAGACTATAGGCTTCATCAATAAATAAAACGCCACCGACTGCTCTTTGCACAACGTCTCGAACATTTTCCTCCGTTTGACCGACAAACGACCCAACTAATTGAGATCTGTCCGCTTCAATCACTTCTTGCCGTGGTAATACACCGAGTTCATTATAAATTTTTGCCAATAAGCGAGCGAGGGTTGTTTTTCCCGTGCCTGGGTTTCCCGTCAATACCATATTGAGGCTTAGCTCGTCCTTTGTGTGAAAACCATTTGATTTTCGTTCTTCCTGAAATTGAAGAAACCGATAAAAATCATTGATCCGTTCCTTAACTGTTTTTAAACCAATCATCTCATTTAATTCTCGCAAAGATACTGCTTCTTCAGAATTCACTTGAGCCACGTCGAATGAAGATATCCATTGTTTTTGAATTTCTTCAATATTGGAACTATGCTGTTTCAAATCTTGAAAATGAGTCGAGGTATGAAAAACGCCCGTAATTGATTCTTCATAGTCTTCTGCAGCCTTTAATAATAAAAGTGTTTCATCCAGCGCCTCAGATAATAGTTTTTGCAGCCTTATAGACTGGATGGTTTCATTTTTCGCCACACTTTGTCTTAAATTTTGTTCATTCACTTCTTTTTCTGCAACATCGATAAATTGTCGGCAAATTCGAATATAATCATCGGCAATTTTCTTTTTCGTCGTTCGATTGTCTGTTTCCCTAATCGTAGGAAAAGTAAGTAATTGCAATAAATCTTTCTTATTTTCCCACTCCTGAATGTGCAAATAATTTGTCGCTTTCTCATTAAGAGGATTCAAATCCAAAGCTGTCTTCATCCAATAACGACAGACAGCGTCGTTTTTGTTTCTCCCGACACGCGACAGTGCGGCAATGGTCATAAGCCGCGACAATTCCTCACGGTGATCATCTGGGCTTAATGATTCGATCGTAGAGAACAACTGTGTTTCATTGCTTAAAAAACCGTTGTTCTCTACTTCATTCTCCCAACGATTCACTTGTTCCCACAATTTATTATTTTCGTTCATTTCATCTATCACTTCTTCTTTATTTTTTCCACTCTATCTTACCATACCAAAAGGAGAGGTACTAAAAATTGAGATAGAAGAATAAAGAAAACTCGCCGAGTGGCGAGCCTTTAGGGCGAAGACAGAGGCGTAGTTGCACTTATGCGTAATAGGAAAGTATAAACTAGAAAGTTTATACTTTCCTATTAGCCAAAAAGAACCTGTCAATAATTTGACAGGTCATAAATCATAAAAACCAAAAAATGTTTTTAGTGTGACGAGGTTTCATCTTTTATTTCTGCACGCATCGAATCAATACTTTCACTTCTTCTTTCATTTTTTTCTGCAATTTTCTGTTTTTGATGAGGATCCTCAGTAAGAGCCATAGTCCCTTCTGCTTCTTCTATATTTTCAAGTGTATTTTGTACCATCGTTTGGAGCTTTGCAGCATTATCACTGCGATCATCAGGATTTGGCTGTTGATTGTTAGGCATGTATTTTCCTCCTTTTTATTTGATGCATTAATTAGTATGGTTATTACTAGCAGATTCATTAAACCAATTTTCACCAAGTTTTTTTTATAAAAGAAAAGATCTGTGGCCATCGCCAACAGATCTCTCTTAATAGAAAGCTTTATCTCGTACGGAGCAATTCAGTCCATACGTCGCAAAACGAACGCTTCCGCTTTTCTTATTCCCCTTTTGTTTGAATCACTTGTGGATGTTTTCCTGATTTATCTTGCATTTGTTTTCCTTTATTTCCACCTGCTGCATGTGGCTGGGTTCCAATGTGATTTGGAACAAACGGTTTACTGTTTTTCTTCGGATTACTCATGTGATCATCCCTCCTCACATTCATTTTTCCCAGTGAGGACTTATTTATTATTGGAAAAACTAGTTATTCTGCTTTGCCAAGTCGTTTTTCTTCTAAACGCAATTCAATCATTTCCATGGCTACTCTGTCTTTCATTAATTGGCTCTTATTTTCCAATACGAGTTCAGCAAACGTACGCTTTCTTGGTTTCCTCATGGTTTCACCATCCTTATTTACTATTCTAACAGTTAGTATGTCCGCAAACGGTTTCAATTATTACAACTTTTCGAAAATTTAATCACAGATTATTTTTTGCCACAAAATATAAAAATTTTTAATAGTAATGAAAAAACACCGGGGTCCGGTGTTTTACTTTAAATCATCTGTATATTGTTGCATCGCATCCAAAGGCATCGCGCCCGTAAACTTATCTTTAATAATTCCTTTACTGTCTATAAAATAAGTAGTAGGAATAGATAAGATATGATATTTTGTATTGACTTCGTCTTTCTCATCAAGAAGGATTGGGAAGGTTAGACCATTAGCTTTAGCAAATCCCTTTACATCAAGTTGGGGATCAATATTAACTGCAAGTATGATTAAATCCTTTTGGCCTTTTTTGTAAAACTTCTCCATATCGGGCATTTCTGCTTTGCATGGAGGACACCAAGTAGCCCAGAAATTGAGCATAACCCTTTTCCCTTTAAAATCAGAAAGTTTTACAGTGGACCCCGTCAACGTTTTTAATACAAAATCAGGGGCTTTTACACCTATATTTAATCCTTGGCTTTGTGCTGTATCTTTTGTAACGCTTGGTGTTGCTGCTTTTTTGTCAATGGCCTGGACTATGGCGATCGTCAATAATGCGATTAAAACGACTGCAGCAATTCCTTTTTTTAGCATTTCGCTCCCCCTTCAACATAGCAATAATGAATGCTACACTGATTTTACACTATAATCGTGGTTGAAATAAACCTCGTATTGTTCAAAATTATGAGGGAAATGTGACGAAATGCCAACAATCAAAACAACTAATCTTCCTATAAGGCTGTACCTATAGTATTTTTTTCAATTCTTCAAGCACCGATGCGGTAACGTTATCAACGATTGTTTTCAAATCTTGTTGAGTAAGTGCACGTTCCAATGGGGGCGTGATTTTTTTTGCCTCAAAATCATCATCGCACGAGATTCCTTGTGGTGATGAACCGGAAAGACCCATGCTTTTTTTCAGCTCCAATAACTGCTCAACATTTCTATTTGATAATTCACGGTCACCATTCATTTGTTGAGCGATCCAATTGATTTTTGCAGTAAACTCAAGCGTTTCCATAAAGAAATAGGCTTGTTCCAAATCTCTGCCCCATGTTAATGCTCCGTGGTTTTCCAATAGCACTCCATTGTGGTCTTGAATCAAGTCGTTTAAAGCGTTCGGAACTGCTTCTGTTGATGGCGTGCCGTAACGAGCGACAGGTATCGTCCCCAACAATATAACTGATTCTGGCATGGTTGCACGATTTAATGGCAATCCCGCAATTGCAAAGGCCGTGGCATAAGGAGGATGAACATGAACAACCGCTTGAATTTCAGGCCGCTCCTGATACACCCTTAAATGCATTTTCATTTCTGAGGTTGGTTTGAAATTTCCTTCTCGTACATTTCCCACCCCGTCAACCTTTATGATCATATCTTTATTCATAAAACCTTTACTAACACCTGTTGGGGTTACAAGAAACTCATCGTCTGAAAGCCGGACTGAAATATTGCCGTCGTTCGCAGC
>JAUZPT010000193.1 GCA_030705745.1 Bacillota bacterium
GACGTTTTTTCTTCGGGAAATAATCACTTTCATTTTCAGCACAAATAACGAGCTTGATTTAAAATAAGTGGATAGTTTGATGAGAATATATAGAAAATAACCTCACATAGAACTACTGAAATCATGTGAGGATGGATGATGAGGTTGCGTACTCAGAAATTTAAATTTCTTAGTTTTTCAGGAATTGCATCGCTTATTCTATTAAGCATATTAACCAGCTGTGAGAGCAAGTCGAAAGATGAAAAGACGCCCGAGATGACCCATGTAGCTGCGGAAGAACAAATAATCGAGAATAATGAAGCAAGAAAAATAAAGAATTATATGGAAGGAAATGAACTGAACGGAAGTGTTTTTGTCTCAGTTGCCAATACTCCAATTTTTAAAGGGGGCTTCGGTTATGCTGATTTTGAAAAAAGAACAAAAAACACGGTAAAGACAACTTTTCCGATTGCATCCTTAACCAAAATGGTTGTTGCCGCAAGTTTTTTGCAAATGAAAGAAAAAGGATTGCTTAATCTAAATGATCCAATCGGGAAATACATTATAGGATTTCCAAATGGACAAAATATTAAGCTCATTCATTTATTAACCAATACGTCCGGGATTACTTCGCCGAGTTGGAGTGGAATATCTGTTATTCCAAAGGATATAGTCAATGAAATCAAGAAGAGCCCTATAATTTTTCAAGCAGGTGCCAATTGGAATTATCAAGATGCAAATTATATATTACTCAGTTACATTTTAGAAAAGGTTTCTGGTATATCTCTCCATGAATATATTAAAAAAAATATTTTTTCAATAGCGGAAATGAAAAGTTCAGGATTTATAACACGCAAAAATACTTTCCCGTATGCTGCAAAGGGTTATTTTAAGGTTCAAAACCATTTCGAGCCAATCGGGAAATTAAATATTCACTTGCTGTATGGAGCGGGGGATATGTATTCAACCGTTGAAGATATTAACAAATTTGATACGGCATTGATGGAATGTAGGTTTTTTTCTAAGAAATCCCTGGATGAAATGATGGTGCCTCGTTCAAAATCTCATTATGGACTTGGGATATATATTTATAATGATTATTTATTTAGCCGTGGAACACTTGGCGGTTGGAATGCCGTTCATGTTTATTTTAAGGACAAAACAAATGTGGTGCTACTCCTCAATGCACGAAGTCGCAAAATGGATATTTTAAAGAATGCAAAAGAGATTCATCAACTTATAAAGAAGTGACTAAAGGACCGTATAAATAAAAAAAACGCCAGAGCGGCGTTTTTGTATTATGTAAGATGGAAATTGAACATAAACTTACTTGAAAACCATGAATAGGCATGGTAAAATAAAAAAATGCATTTATCAACACATTTAAAAGAAATTATTATATTTCCATATTAACATTAACACATAAGAAAGAAAATGTCAAATAAAATAAAATGAGCAATTTTTTGGGGAGAGTGAAAAGATGAAAGATATCAACAATGAGGATTGGGAAAATGAGCAGAAACGCGTAAATTTTGTAGTAAGGGAAATTATCACAAAGGCAAATAAGCTGAAAAAAAATGCCGGAAAAGTGCGTTCTGATGCACTGGAAATCAGAGAAACATTCTGGCAGGATGTAACGGCCAATTTTGATGAACCTGATGACATAGTCGAAACCTTTACAAGCATTAAACAGCAAGCGGAATTATTGTCTGAAAGGGAGAGGACGAATACTCAGCTTGGTGCGCAAATTAAAACCTTGGCACGATTAAAAGAAAATCCTTATTTTGGACGAATAGATTTTTATGAAACTGGGGAAGAGGCGGCAGATACCATCTATCTTGGGATCGCATCTTTCTTGGACCAAAAAGATGAAAATTTTTTGATTTATGATTGGAGAGCACCCATTTCCAGCCTTTATTACGATTATCAACCGGGTCCTGCCCGATACAATACACCCGAAGGAATTATTGAAGGTCATTTGGATCTGAAAAGGCAATTTATTATACGGAATTCAAATATTAAGGGGATGTTTGAAACGGGTGTTACGATTGGTGACGAAATGCTTCAGGAGGTTTTGGGAAACAATGCTAGCACGCAAATGAAAAGCATAGTTGCAACCATTCAAAAGGAACAAAATGCGATCATTAGAAATGATCACAGTAAAATAATCGTCGTTAAAGGTGTCGCTGGCAGTGGGAAAACATCTGCTGCTCTCCAACGGGTCGCTTATTTGCTATATCGTAATCGTGGATTAATAACTTCCGAAAATATTATGTTATTTTCTCCAAATCCTCTTTTTAACAGCTATGTTGCGACTGTTTTACCTGAGTTGGGCGAAGAAAATATGCAGCAAACTACCTTTCAAGAATATTTGTCCTCTCGTATTGGGAAGGAATTCAACGTAGAAGATCCGTTTATTCAAATGGAATACTTGCTGACTCATGACAATCAGGAACACTATAAAACGAGGATAAGTGGTATACGTTTTAAAGCTGGAAATGAATTTATTTCATTAATGGATTGTTATGTGGAAGAACTTTCGGAATGTGGCCTTATTTTTCGGGACATAGTTTTTCGGGGGGACATCATAATTTCAAAGGACGAAATAAATAACTACTTTTATTCTTTAGAAAGAAACCACTCTATTCCAAATCGAATGGAGCTTGTTAAAGATTGGCTTTTAAAAGAAATGAAAAAGCAAATGCGCCAGGAAATGTCAAAGAGTTGGGTGGAAGACGAAATTCAGTTTCTTGAAAAAGAGGATTATATGGAAGCGTTCAAACAGCTTGAAGAAAAGCTTTCTTTTACTGAGAACTCGTTTAATGATTTTGAACAAGAACAAAAGCTTCTTGCCCGGATGGTTGTAAAGGAAAAATTCAAGCCCCTATTTACTAAAATTAAAAAGCTTAAATTTTTAGATTTACACAAGCTCTATATGTGTTTGTTTGAAAAACCTTTTGCCAGAGTGGAAACTTTCCCAAAAGAATGGGATCGAATATGTGCCCAAACTCTTGAGACTTTGGCCAAAAAAATCATACAATACGAAGATGTGACGCCATTAGCTTATTTACAGGATATGATAGAAGGTAGCAAGGCGAAAACCGGTGTGCGTCATATTTTTATCGATGAGGCACAGGACTATACACCTTTCCAATTCGCATTTATTCAAAAATTGTATCCATATAGCAAAATGACTTTGCTGGGAGATTATAATCAGGCGATTTATTCAGGTGCAACCGGATCGGCAACAGTGTTAAGCGATAAGGAGTTTAATGGCGATGAAACAGAAATCTATGAGTTAATGAGGACATACCGTTCAACAAAACCAATTGTCGAATTTACCAAGGCTTTCCTTCCCGAAGGAGATAAAATTGAACCATTTAATCGAAATGGTGAGAAGCCACAGCTTTTGATTGTTCCCCCAGTCAGTCTTGATGAAAGTGTTATAAGGAAATTGACGGCTCTTCAGGAATTAGGACATAAAACTATCGCCGTTATTTGTAAAACAGCAAAAGAGAGCAAAACGGCGTTTGAGGCTATTAAAGGAAGCGTGCCGTGTCGGCTGATTGAAAAAGGTACTCTTTCATATGAAAGAGGAATTTCCGTTATTCCCTCTTATTTAGCAAAAGGCATTGAGTTTGATGCGGTCATTCTTTATGACATAACACAATACAAGGATGAAAGTGAAAGAAAACTTTTTTATACTGCATGTACACGTGCCATGCATGAATTGCATCTATTTGCCCCTGGAACCATCAGTCCATTATTGAGAAATGTAGATGAAACGCTGTATGAAGTTGTTAAATAAGAAAAAAAGGAGCAAACCGTGGGGTTTGCTCCTTTTTTTCATCTCTTAGGGATATGAAAGGTAACTAAATGCATGGGGCCTTATCGATCTAAAGTATATCGATTCAGTACCAACGTTCCAATGGAACGTGCTGCAAATGTCCCTTCCCCATTTGCAATGCCGAAAACTAACCTTTGAGTCGCTGTTAACTCCATAGTGGACCAGTCCCTCCTGTTTTGTTATGGCCTTGCCTTCTTTATTTACCCGTTAAAGGAAGGTTTAAACATAAGTTAATTTATTTTTCGAAAAAATAGGATATATTAAAGCACATTGTAGATTCTCCCTATGTTTACTGGCGCGGAAATCAACAGGCAAATTTAACATATCCGAAAAAATAAACAATGTTTCGACACATGCGAAAAACGAAGAAAAATATATATCAAAAATTAAAAACAACTATTATTACCAGGTAACATAAATCACAGCTTTTTTTCAACCGAATCAATATACTTAAAAATGATCATTACATACAAAGCGAAATGGGGTTTTGCGTTGAATATTCCACAATTAAAAATTGGCCATATGACTCCAAGGTTTCCAATCATGCAGGGAGGAATGGGTGTTGGCATTTCGTTGAGCAATCTTGCATCTGCAGTGGCCAATGCGGGAGGAATAGGGATAATATCAGGAACAGGCATTTCTATCGATGAAATGAGAATGCATATACGTAAAGCAAAAGAGAATATCGTGGGAAAGGGATATATTGGTGTAAACGTCCTGTTTGCCATGAATGATTTTTCAGAAAAAATGAAAGCGGCATTAGAGGAAAAGGTTGATTTTATTATCTCGGGAGCAGGTATTTCAAGGGATATGTATGCATGGGGAAAGGAATATGGCATTCCTGTGCTTTCAATTGTTTCATCTGCGAAGCTAGCTCGCCTTTCAGAAAGGCTGGGTGCTGCTGCGGTTGTCGTCGAAGGGTGTGAAGCAGGTGGACACCTTGGAACGGATCGTCCGATGTTTGATATTCTTCCGGAAGTAATCGATGCCGTTAGTATTCCTGTTATCGCTGCCGGTGGAATTTTAACCGGACATGATTTGGCAAAGGCACTGGACATGGGTGCTTCAGGTGTTCAAATGGGGACAAGATTTGTAGCAAGCGATGAATGTGATGCACCACTTTCCTTTAAGCAAAAGTATGTTGCTGCTGCAAAAGAAGATTTAATTTTAGTAAAAACAACGGTTGGACTAACTGGAAGGGCTATAAGAAATAAACTAACTGATTTAATTTCAGGTGATAATAAAATGAAAATCACCCAATGCCTTGATTGTTTAAAAAATTGCAGTTACCGTTTCTGCACGTTGGATTCCCTAAAGGTGTCACTCGCTGGCGATGTTGAAAACGGACTAGTTTTTGCAGGGGCACGAGTAAGTGAAATCAAAAGTATATTGCCTGTTAAAACCATTATTGATTCGATCATGGACGAATACGATCGTTCAATTATTCCGATCGTTTAATATCGAAAAGAGGAGCCAATCATATTTAGATTGGCTCTTTGCATTTAAATTCGTCGTTTAGGTGGATTATTATTATAATGAAGATGAGTACGAATAAAAAGAAGAGGAGAGGAAAAAGAATGAAAGAACAAAGTTTTAAAAACCATGCGAAGCTGGATCCGGCATTTCACTTTGTTGGATCCGTAATTATGTTGTTCACGCTGATTGGATCGATTGTTTATCTTGTTCGATCGATTGTTCAAGGGGAGAATATTTTTCAGTCCGTTCTCATCTTTACGGGTGCTATCGGCTTATTATTGACCTTTGGGCTTGTTCGGTTATACTCGTTAAAGGTTCAGGATCGTATTATCCGTGCAGAGGAAAATTTCAGAATTTATCGATTGACCGGTAAAACACTTGATGATCGTTTAACTCTCGCACAACTAATCGCACTTCGATTCGCTCCTGACGAAGAGTTTCCGGAACTGTACGAAAAAACAGTAACGGAAAAGCTAGCACCTGTCGAGATTAAAAAAGCGATCAAGAACTGGAAAGCCGATCATCTTAGAGTATAGGAACAACGCGGGAATCGAAATTTGATTTTTATGAGGTAACACGAAATTTATCCTGCAGCGTGTGGAAGGAAGGATTCAACAATGATTGAAGCAAAGGGCTTGGTAAA
>JAUZPT010000194.1 GCA_030705745.1 Bacillota bacterium
ATGAGGCTGATGGCTACAAAAAATATTTATTTCATTCCTTTTGGCCAGGATGATCCAGTGAAAAAGCCGAATTCAATGGTTGCACGTATGACGCTCTTAACTGAAGCCATTGAACAGGCAATCAATGGCAAGCAACTTCAGCCTGTTTTGGTCGAAAGATATAACGATACAGAATAAAAGCTTCCCTATCCATTAAAGTTAAAATGCTTATTTCTTTAGCGAGGAATATGATAAAATGAATTGAAACTTTCAAAGATGCATTTTTATCGGCTGGAGTGACTTATGTCATTACGGCCGGTTTGCTGCAATAGACAGTTCATTTGGTCAAATTTTTTGAGAAAAATGGCCTTTCATCCTTGTTAAAAAAGAAATGATTCCGAAGTGGAAAATGTGGAGGGGTTTTAATAATGAAACAACAAAATGGTTATAACGTAGCAGTTGTGGGTGCAACAGGCGCTGTAGGGCAACAGATGATTGAAACACTGATGAAGCGAAATTTCCCTATAGAAAAATTAACCCTTTTATCTTCTGCACGATCAGCAGGAACAACTAAGGTCATCAATGGAATTGAATATACGGTCGAAGAAGCAACTCCAGAAAGTTTTAAAGGAGTCGATATTGCACTATTTAGCGCTGGGGGCAATGTTTCCAAGGAACTCGCACCTGAAGCTGTAAAACACGGTGCTATCGTTGTGGACAATACAAGCGCCTTCAGAATGGGCGAAAATATTCCGCTTGTCGTTCCAGAAGTAAATGAATCTGATCTTCATCACCACTCTGGAATTATCGCGAATCCTAATTGTTCTACTATTCAAATGGTCGTTGCCCTTGAGCCCATTAGGCAAAAATTCGGCCTCAAAAAGGTGATTGTTTCAACGTATCAGGCCGTTTCAGGAGCTGGTGCAGTTGCCATTGAGGAATTAAAAGAACAAACGAAGGCCATTATTAATCAGGAACAATTCGAAGCGAAGGTATTGCCAGTCAAAGGCGATGAAAAGCATTACCAAATCGCATTTAATGCAATTCCACAAATCGATAAATTTCAGGAAAATGGATTTACGTATGAAGAAATGAAAATGATTAATGAAACGAAAAAAATCATGCATATGCCAGCTCTTCAGGTTTCTGCTACATGTGTCCGCCTTCCTGTGGAAACCGGCCACTCTGAATCTGTTTACTTTGAGGTGGAAAAAGAGGGCATAACTGCAGAAGAAATCAAAGATTTATTAAAAAATGCCCCAGGAGTCGTTTTGCAGGATGACCCTGCCAATCAGCTTTACCCAATGCCAGCGCATTGTGTAGGCCTTAATGATGTGTTTGTCGGCAGAATCCGCAAAGACCTTGATGAAGACAAAGGATTCCATATGTGGGTCGTTTCCGATAACCTTCTTAAAGGCGCTGCGTGGAATTCTGTACAGATTGCAGAAAGCTTAATGAAACTAGGCTTATTAAAAGAAAAATAAACAATGATTTTTTATATAGATCAGCTTGAGGTGGAAAATGAAAATAATCGTTCAAAAATTTGGCGGAACGTCTGTAAAAGATGAACAAAGCCGGAAGAATGCCCTTAGGCATATTGAAAGGGCATTAGCGGATGGCTATAAATCCGTGGTCGTCGTCTCAGCAATGGGACGAAAGGGCGATCCTTATGCAACGGATACTCTTCTGTCTTTGATCGGGGGAAACTTGAGCAAAATCAGCAAGCGTGAACATGATTTATTGCTATCATGTGGAGAAGTGGTTTCCAGTGTTGTTTTTTCAAATATGCTACTTGAGAATGGCATCAAAGCTGTGGCATTAACGGGAGCACAAGCAGGATTCCGGACGAATAATGACCATTCCAACGCTAAAATTTTGGAAATGAAATGCGATCGTCTTCTGAAGGAATTCGAAAATTCGGATGTAGTCGTTGTGGCAGGCTTTCAGGGCTCTGCAAAAAATGGAGATGTGACCACAATTGGCCGTGGAGGAAGTGACACTTCTGCAGCGGCTTTAGGTGCAGCCTTGAATGCGGAGTGGATTGACATCTTTACTGATGTAGAAGGTATCATGACCGCAGATCCGAGGATCGCCGAAAATGCAAGGCCATTGTCCGTTGTAACGTATACTGAGGTTTGCAACATGGCTTACCAGGGTGCAAAGGTGATTCACCCAAGGGCAGTCGAAATAGCGATGCAGGCGAAAGTCCCAATCCGAATCCGATCGACGTACTCAGAGGGACTAGGGACGCTCGTTACCACGATGAACAGAGAAAATCGTGGCGGTGATATCAAGGAAAGGCCTGTTACCGGAATAGCCCATGTTTCAAATATCACGCAAATAAAAGTGTTTGCAAAGAAAGACCAATACGATTTGCAGGCAGAAGTTTTTAAAGCGATGGCAAATGAAAATATAAGCGTCGACTTTATCAACATTTCTCCAAATGGCGTAGTTTATACGGTAACAGAGGAAATGACCGGTAAAGCTATTTCTGTACTCAATCAACTTGGGCATGAACCAGAAGTCGTCCCAAATTGTGCCAAGGTGTCTGTCGTAGGCGCTGGCATGGCGGGAGTACCAGGTGTTACATCTAAAATTGTTGTTGCTCTTGCAGAACAGGGGATCCGTATACTGCAATCTGCTGACAGCCATACAACGATTTGGATACTTGTTGAACAGAAAGACCTCGTAAAATCAGTCAATGCTCTTCATGATGCATTCGAGCTTGAAAAGGAACAAATAGAATTTGAACGATCTAATCATAAAAACTAATCTAGAAGGGACATTTGGCCTGATTTCAGGTACGAAATGGTCTGGCCTAACCAAATGGCTGAGGATAATCACATCAGCCATTCTGGGTAAAGGCAGAATGGGAAGGAGCAGGGGAAATGGTGAATTTCGGACGAGTTTCAACAGCAATGGTGACTCCTTTTGATAAAAAGGGGCATATCGATTTTGGAAAGACGACGCAATTAATCAATCATTTGATTGAAACGGGTACAGATTCTCTTGTTGTAGCTGGTACGACGGGTGAGTCCCCAACGCTTTCGAAGGAAGAAAAATTAGCGCTATTTGATCATGTTGTGAAGGTGGTCAATAAAAGAATCCCTGTTATTGCAGGGACTGGTAGCAATGATACTTACGCTTCAATAGAAATGACGAAAAAAGCCGAGCAAGTGGGTGTCGATGCTGTGATGGTTGTCGCTCCTTATTATAATAAACCGAATCAGGAAGGCCTTTATCAGCATTTTAAAGCAGTTGCCGAGTCAACGAAGCTTCCTGTGATGGTATATAACGTTCCGGGCCGCGCCGTGGTAAATATTTTACCCGAAACGGTCGTAAGGCTGTCGCAAATTTCCAACGTGGTCGCAGTGAAGGAAGCGAGCGGGGATTTAAATGCAATGACACGGATTATTGCCAATACGCCTGATGATTTTCTTTTATACAGTGGCGACGACGGGTTAACACTTCCTGTATTGGCGATTGGCGGTGCAGGAATCGTGTCCGTTGCATCTCATATTATGGGGAACGAAATGCAGGAAATGATATCAGCCTTTTTAAACAAAGAGACAGAACGTGCAGCGAAAATACATCAGTCCATTTTACCAGCTATGGAAGTGTTATTTTCTGCTCCGAGTCCAGTTCCAGTCAAGACGGCACTACAATTGAAAGGGCTTGACGTTGGTTCAGTCCGATTGCCTCTCGTTCCGTTAACAGAGCAGGAAAGGGCAAACCTTGTATCACTTCTTAATCTGAAATAAAAAAATAAGTGCCAGCCGGGTAGCAATCCTTGGCTGGCTTTTTTATTGCTTAGAAAGATATATTCAATGACTCTTCCATTCAGTATGGCAATTAGGTTGTAAAGAAATTCAAAAATCAAGTATAATAAACGTAACTGATTTCGATCGGCACGACATCAACGTAGGAGGAAGCGGAAATTGAGAGAGAAAAAGAATAGTACCATCAAGCTGATCGCGCTTGGCGGGGTTGGAGAAATGGGAAAAAATATGCACCTCGTCGAAGTGGACAAGGATATATTTGTGGTTGATGCAGGCTTAATGTTCCCCGAGGATGAAATGCTGGGCATCGATATTGTCATACCTGACATTACATATTTAACGGAAAATAGTGACCGAGTAAAAGCAATTTTTTTAACTCATGGCCATGAAGACCATATTGGAGCACTTTCTTATGTACTAAGGCAATTGAATGTACCCGTTTATGGTACGCGGTTGACCCTCGCGCTGGCAAAAGCAAAATTGAAGGAACAAGAGTATTCTGGCTTAACAAATTTTATTGAAATTAACTCAGATTCAATGCTCGAGCTGGATTCAGTCGATGTCAGCTTTTTTAGAACGAACCACAGCATACCAGATTCAGTGGGTATTTGTTTCCATACATCAGAGGGTGCAATCGTTCACACGGGAGATTTTAAATTCGACCAAGCAGCAACTGAATTGTATAAAGCAGACATTGGTAAAATGGCAAATATCGGAGACAGTGGTGTCCTTTGCCTGCTGTCCGATAGTACTGAAGCAGAAAAACCAGGATATACTACTTCCGAAGCGATTGTTGCACGAGAAATGTGTGATGCCTTTTACAACGCACCAGGTAGGGTGATTGCTGCGAGTTTCGCCTCCGATTTGATTGGAATTCAGCATATTTTCGATGCAGCATATGAAAGTGGCAGGAAAATCGCGGTCGTTGGAAAAAGTCTTGAACGCATTTACCATATCGCACTTGATTTAGGTTATTTGCATGTGAAGGAAGAAATCATAATTCCTATTTCCGAAATTAAAGACCATGCTGATAAGGAAATAGTAGTATTAACAACTGGGAGCCAAGGCGAGCCAATAGAAGCACTCCAAAAAATGGCAAGGCAAGCACATAAGCAGGTGAACATTGAAAAAGGTGACACTGTGCTCATTGCTGCTTCACCTTTAAAGGGAAGCGAACTCTTTATTTCAAAAACAGTCGATATGCTTTTCCGTGCAGGCGCGAATGTGATTTCCGGAAAACGAATGATTCATGCTTCCAGCCATGGTAGCCAGGAAGAATTGAAATTTATGATCAATCTAATGAAGCCGAAACTTTTCATCCCTGTTCATGGTGAATACAGGATGCTTAAGTCTCATGTGAAAGTGGCAAAATCATGCGGCCTGACAGACCAGCAGATTTATATTGCTGAAAAAGGTGAGACAGTAGAAATTAAGGATGGAAAATTTCAGCCTGGAGCAAAGGTTCCTTCGGGAAATATTTTAATAGATGGCAGCGGGGTAGGAGACGTTGGAAATATCGTATTGCGTGATAGAAAGTTGCTTTCGGAAGACGGCATTTTGATTGTAGTCGTTACCCTTACAAGAAGGGAACGGAAAATCGTTTCCGGTCCAGAAATAATTTCTCGCGGCTTCGTCTATGTTCGTGAGTCAGAAAAATTAATGGAAGACTCAGAAAAGCTTGTCCGTGAAATTGTTGAAAAAAACATTTCAAAAGACTCTTTCGATTGGTCCAGTTTAAAGCAGGATATGCGTGATGGCTTAAACCGTTCCCTTTATGAAAAAACAAAAAGAAGACCAATGATCCTACCGATCATAATGGAAGTATAAACTGATAAAAAAACAAAAGACGCCCTAAACGGCGCCTCAGATTGTCGAGAAAAGGGTATTTTCTCGACAATTTTTTATTTTCTCAGAATCTTACTATCTAATATTTAGTGATAGTTCTTGATAATGGTCCTGTTGATTTCCGCTCCGGTCACTCGCTTTCCGCGGGGAGGTCCTGAAGCCTCCTCAGCGCCTTTGGCGCCTGCGGGGTCTCCAGTGACCTCTTGATCCCGCAGGAGTCGAGTGCCCTCCGCTCCAATCAACAGGAGGCATCTCTACCTAAAGAATTGCAACACAGCTTTTCAAGAAGAAACAAAAAATCGATAAATTTATCAATCACACGAAGCAGATGATCAG